>DASSPH010000033.1 GCA_035699745.1 Vicinamibacterales bacterium | reverse complement strand
AGGCGGCGGTTCGGATTGACTTCGACCGGCACCTGGTAGTTCGAGCCGCCGACGCGGCGCGACTTCACTTCGAGCGCCGGCTTGACGTTCTCGACCGCCTTCTTGAACACCTTGAGCGGATCGTCGCCGGTCTTCTCCTGGATCGAACGGAGGCTGGCGTACATGATCTTTTCGGCGGTGTTGCGCTTGCCGTCGCTCATCAGCGTGCTGATGAACTTGGTCACCAGCGAGCTGCTGTAGATCGGGTCGAGCGGGACTTCACGTTTCGGGACTTCGCGTCTACGAGGCATAAATCAGTTACCAGTTTGCGGTTTGCATCCGCAGTTAAGACTTCGGGCGCTTGGCGCCGTATTTCGAACGACCCTGTTTTCTTCCCTGCACGCCCACCGCGTCGAGCGTGCCGCGGACGACGTGGTAGCGCACGCCGGGGAGGTCCTTGACGCGGCCGCCGCGGATCAGCACCAGCGAGTGCTCCTGCAGGTTGTGGCCGACGCCCGGGATATAGGTGGTGACCTCGATCCCGTTCGTGAGGCGCACGCGCGCGACCTTCCGGAGCGCCGAGTTCGGCTTCTTCGGGGTCTGCGTGAACACGCGGACGCAGACGCCGCGCTTCTGCGGGCTGTTCTGCAGCGCGGGGCTCTTGGTCTTGGTCAAGACCTTGTCGCGTCCCTTGCGCACAAGCTGGCTGATCGTCGGCACAGGTACTCCGTCGAAAAAAAGACCCATCGAAAAAGGTGCATGCCCCCAGACAGGGGTGGCCCCGTTTCAAAGGTTGATTGTTCCAGGCCTAGGGAGCCGCAAATACGGCCCGGCACCTGGAACTGACTTACCCTATTCGGTTTATGTTGCGCGCCCGTTCGGACGCGTGCGTAGGATCCGCGATGAAACGGACCCTGTTTTGGGATTCGGCTCTAGATAGGGTGTCCTAGCGCCGACCAGAACCTTGCAAATATAACAAACCGGGAGGCGGGACGCAAGCGGGATGGGGCCCGGCCGAGCGGCCGAGCCCCGGAATTACGGCTCAGTTGGCGCGGATCCCCACGCTGCCCGATGCGTTGCCGACCACCACCGTCCGAATCTGGCGGCCGTGGTCGGTGACGACGAGCCTGAGCTGAACGGACGGCGTACCGTCGGACGGCACGATCGTGGCCGTTCCCGTGCAGTCAGGATTGATCGCGTAGGTCCCGGTCGCCGAGCGCCAGTCCGGCGAGAACGGCGCGCCGTTCCGAGTGGTGAAGTCCACCTGCGTGAGGCCCCCCTCGCCGTCGAAATGCGTCATCGCCACGCCGCGGAGCAGAAACGCGTTCGGCGTACCGGCGAGGATCGTCCCGTCGATCGAAAACCCGTAGTCGCCGCGAATCGTACGGTCGCTGCAGGGAGCACCCGCCGGGGGCGCAGCCTGCGGACGCGCGTCCGGGACTGCCGAGAGTCCAGCCACGCCGCACGCGAACAACACACCGGCCGCCCCGAACCACCGCGCCACTGTCTGTCTGGTCATATTCGAACCTCCGGGCGCATCCTCGTGCGCCGCGACCCCCGCCGCCCATAAAGGAGGGCTGAAGGAAGTCTGGAGGTTTTGTGAAGCCCTAAGTGATACACCGCCCGAGTCTTATGAGATTCTACAGCCCTGCGGGAACGATGACCGACACCGACGCCAGAGCACGCATACGCTTCGACAGCTTCGAACTCGACTTCGCCGCGTACGAATTGCGCCGGGGAGGCGCCCCCGTGCGTCTCGAGCGCAAGCCGATGGAGGTGCTGATGCTGCTGCTCGAACGCCGCGGCCAGCTCGTCTCCCGCGAGGACATCATCGATCGACTCTGGGGCGCGGATGTCTTCGTCGACGTCGAAACGGGCATCAACACCGCCATCCGCAAGATCCGCATCGCCCTGCGCGATCCCGCCGAGGCGCCGCGGTTCGTGCAGACGGTCCCCGGCAAGGGCTACCGGTTCGCGGCACCCGTGGAACTCGTGAGGGAGCCGGTCCAGCCGGGCGCGCCGGTCCGTCCCGACCCCTCCCCTCCTGCGGCGGTGGCCGCTGCCCCGGCTCCGCGCCGCTCCACCCTGCCGCTCGTCCTCGGCCTCGCCGCCGTCGGCCTCCTCGTGGCCGCCGCGGCGCTCATCACCTTCTGGCGGCAGCGGGCGGCGCCGGCGGCGCCCGCCGAGACGCTGGCTGTACTGCCGTTCGTGAACATCAGCGGCGATCCGGCGCGCGACTATCTCGCCGACGGACTGGTCGAGGAGATCATCGCGTCGCTGGGACGGATCGATCCGGCCCACGTGATGGTCATCGGCCGCACCTCGGTGATGACCTACAAGGGCGGGACGAAGTCGCTGGCGGTAATCGGCAAGGAACTGGGCGTCGACTATCTGGTCGAGGGCTCGGTGCGCGCCGAAGCGGACCAGTTGCGGGTGACCGCGAAGCTGATCCGCGTGCGGGATCAAGTCCAGATCTGGTCGGAGTCCTACGATCGCTCCGCCGCGAGCGCGCTGTCGCTGCAGCGCGAGCTGAGCGCCGCGATCGCCCAGCAGGTGCGGCTCCGCCTGTCTCCCGAACGCCTCGACGCGCTGGCGCGGCGGCAGACGGGCAACGCCGAAGCGTACGACCTCTATCTGCGCGGCCGCGGCTTCATCAACCAGCGCACGCCGGCAACGACCGCGAAGGCGCTCGAATACCTGCAGCGGGCCACCGCGCTCGATCCCACGTATGCGCTGGCGTGGGCGGGCCTGGCGGAGGCGTACGCGGCAAGTCCGATCAATGGAGACGCCGATCCGCTCCTCATGGCGCCGCTGGCGCGGCAGGCGGCGCAGCGGGCCATGGCGGCCGACCGCGATCTGGCAGAGGCGCAGTTCGCGGCCGCGTACATGAATTGGATGTACGACTGGAACTGGCCGGCAGCCGTGGACGGCTTCCGCCGCGCGGCGGCCCTGGACCCCGGCCTGGCGCTGAACCAGGTCAGCCTCGGCCATGTCCTGTCACAGATGGGCAGGCACGAGGAAGCGGAGACGCAACTGAAGCGCACCCGCGACGTGGATCCGCTGAATCCGATGGTGCACGCGATCCGGGCGCAGGTCGCCTTCCAGGCGCGCCACTACTCCGCCGCCGTCGAACATGCGCGGCAGGCGATGACCCTGGACGACGGATTCTGGATCGGGCACATGGAGGCGGGGCAGGCGTACGCGGAACTCGGCCAGCCCGAACTCGCGTTCGAGCGATTCGCCGCAGCCGCGCGCCTGTCGGGCGGGAACAGCAAGCCGTTGTCCAACAGGGGGCATCTGCTCGCCCGGCTCGGACGGACCGCGGAAGCGCGCGAGATGCTCGCCGCGCTGACCTCCGCGGCGGCGACCCGCTACGTCCCGCCGTATGCGGTGGCGCTGATTCACGCCGGGCTCGGGGAGCGTGACGCCGTGTTCGCGTGGCTCGAACGCGCCTACGCGGTGCGGGACGTGCACCTCATCTTTCTGACGGCCGATCCGAAATGGGATCCGTACCGCGCCGATCCGCGCTTCACCGCGCTCGTGAAGCGATGCGGGTTCCGCTGAGGTTGGATACGGTTGACGCACCGATGTTTGAAGGGAATGAGCTCAGGAGGTTCCATGAACAAGGACGAGCTCAACGGGAAGGTCGACCGCCTCAAGGGAAACATCAAGGAATCGGTCGGCGAGGCGACCAACGATCCGGATCTGCGCGATGAAGGCATCGCCGATCAGGCCGCCGGCAACGTGCAGGAAGGCTTCGGCAAGGCGCGCCGTAAGGTCGGGGACGCGATCCACGACGTGGCGCACAAGATCAAGGACTGACGCGAGACAGGACGGGCGGCGGCGGCTTGCCATTTGACAAAGCACCGCCGTCCGGTCCAGAGTGAAGCGAATGCGTTTCGTGCCGGCCGTCAGCGTCTGCGTCTGTTGTTGTCGGGCAACCGACTTCCGGGCAGACGTGCGTGCGCCGCATGAGGGAACCGACTAGAACGTAACCCTTACAGACGCCGCGATTTTCAAAGGCCCGGAAGTCACCGACTTCCGGGCCTTTGTGTTTTTGCCATGGATCTATTGCCGACATTCCTCAAGCTGGCCGGCCGCCGCGTCCTCGTCGTGGGCGGCGGACCGGTCGCCGCGTCGAAGCTGGATGCGCTGTCGCGCGCCGGCGCGGACATCACCGTCGTCGCGCCCGCGGTCCACGCGTCGATCGCGGCACGCCCGGACGTTCGCGTCGAGGCGCGCCCGTATGCCGCGCCGGATCTCGACGGCATCTGGTTCGTCGTCGCCGCCGCCACGCCGCAGGTGAACGCCGAGGTCGCGCGCGACGCGGAGCGCCGCGGCCTGTTCGTGAACGCCGTCGACGATCCGGCGAACGCGTCCGCGTATCTCGGCGGTGTGGTCCGGCGGGCGGACGTCACCATTGCCATCTCCACCAGCGGCGCCGCGCCCGCTCTGGCCGGGGTGCTGCGCGAAGCGATCGACGCGCTGCTCCCGATCGACCTCGATCGCTGGAGCGCCTGCGCGCGGGATCTGCGGATCGAATGGAAGCGAACCGGGCTGCCCATGTCCGAACGCCGCCCGCAATTGATTGAAGCCCTGAAGGGACTCTATCCATGACCTCGTCCGTCCGAGGATTCGTTTCCCTCGTCGGCGCCGGGCCGGGGGATCCCGGCCTGCTCACCCGGGCGGCGCTCGCCCGCCTGCGCCGCGCCGACCTGGTGCTGTTCGACGCGCTGGTCGATCCGGATATCGTGCGGCGCGCGCGCCGGGCGCGCCGGTTCTTCGTCGGCAAACGCGCGGGGCGGCCGTCGATCGCGCAGGAGACGATTCACGCGCTGATGATCCGCGCCGCGCGGCGCGGGCAGCGCGTGGTGCGGCTGAAGGGAGGCGACCCGTTCGTGTTCGGCCGCGGCGGCGAAGAGGCGCTCGCGCTGCGAGCCGCGAACGTGCCGTACGAAGTGATCCCGGGAATCAGTTCGGCGCTCGCCGCGCCGGCGCTCGCGGGCATTCCCGTGACGCACCGCGGCACGGCGCGGGCGTTCACCGTGATCGCGGGACACGCACCGGCGAGCTACGAGCCGGTGCTCGATGCCATCGCGCCTGCCGCCATGACTCTCGTGTTCCTGATGGCGCTCGGCCGGCAGCGCGAGATCGCGCAGGCCCTCATCGCTCGGGGGTGGCGCGCATCGACGCCGGCCGCGGTCCTGCTGTCCGCGTCGCGCGCTGAGGCGGAAGAGTGGTTCGGGTCGATCGCGTCGCTCGCCGCCGGCGATGGCCCGGCCGAGGCCGGCCGTCCGGGGATGATCGTCGTCGGCGACGTGGTGGCGGTGAGCCTGCAGCTTCGCGCGCCATCGGCACTCGCCGTGGGAGGAGCCCGATGAAGCGCGCCGCCCTCGACCCTCGCCCCTCGACGCTCGACCCTCGCCCCTCGCCCCTCGACCCTCGCCCCTCGATCCTCGCTCTGATCGGCAATACTCCCCTGATCCGCCTCACCGGCTTCGACCCCGTCATCGCCCCGGGAGCAGAACTCTACGCGAAGGCCGAGTGGTACAACCCGGGCGGATCCGTGAAGGATCGCGCCGCGGCGCGGATGATTGCGGCCGGCGAGCGATCGGGCGCGCTGAGGCCCGGCGGGACATTGCTCGATGCCACGTCGGGCAACACCGGCATCGCCTACGCGATGCTGGGCGCGGCGCTCGGCTACCGGGTGCGCCTCTGCGTGCCGGCCAACGTCACGTCCGAGCGCCTGCGCATGCTGCAAGCCTACGGCGCGGAGGTGATTCTCACCGACCCGATGGACGGCTCCGACGGCGCGATCCGCGAAGCCCGCCGGCGGCACGAGGCCGATCGGTCGCTGTTCTACCCGGACCAGTACAACAATCCCGCCAACTGGCGCGCCCACTTCGAGACGACGGCGCCGGAGATCTGGCGGCAGACCGGCGGGCGCATCACGCATTTCGTGGCCGGCCTCGGCACGAGCGGCACGTTCGTCGGCACGGTGCGGCGGCTCCGCGAGTTGAACCCGGCGATCGAGACGTTCTCGGTGCAGCCGGACAGTCCGCTGCACGCGATCGAAGGGCTCAAGCACATGGAGTCGTCGATCGTGCCGGGCATCTACGACGACACCCTCGCCGGCGAGGCGCTGCGCGTGTCGAGCGAAGAGGCGCAGGAGATGACGCGCCGGCTGGCCAGGGAGCACGGCCTGCTCGTGGGCGTGTCCAGCGGCGCGGCGCTGGCGGCGGCGCTGCGCGTCGCGGCCACCGCCCCCGGCGCGGTGATCGTCACCATCTTCCCGGACGGCGGCACGCGCTACTTGTCCGAGGATTTCTGGGGCGCCTCGAGATGAACGCGAACCGGATCACGCTCGCGCCGGACGCGATCGACACGATCCGCGCGCACGGCGCCTCGGCCTATCCGAACGAGTGCTGCGGCGCGTTGATCGGCTCCTCGGACGCCGGCCGCACCCACGTCGCCGAAGCACGCCCGCTCGACAACGTCACCGAGGAAGGACCGCGCCGGCGCTTCCGGGTCAGCGCGGCGGACTATCGCACCGCGGAGCGCCACGCCGCAGACGCCGGCGCCGATCTCGTCGGCTTCTATCACTCGCATCCCGATCATCCGGCCGAGCCGTCGCAGTACGACCTCGACCATGCCTGGCCGAACTTCAGTTACGTGATCGTCGCGGTCGGCGGCGGCACGCCGCGCGCGCTGCGTTCCTGGCGGCTCCGCGCCGACCGTTCCGGCTTCGAAGAGGAGACACAGTCATGACCCGCATTCTCATTCCGACTCCGCTGCGCGCCTTCACCAACAGGCAGGATGCGGTCGAAGCGGCCGGCGCCACGATCGGAGAGGCGCTCGCCGACCTCACCGCGAAGTTCGGCGACCTCCGGCCGCACCTGTTCACGCCGGAAGGACGGCTCCGCAGCTTCGTCAACGTCTACGTCAACGACGACGACATCCGCTACCTGCAGCGGGAAGCGACGCCGCTCAAATCCGGCGACGTCGTGAGCATCGTCCCTTCGGTGGCGGGAGGGGCGCCGGTGAGCGAGGCGATCGACTCGCCGTCGCTGACGGCAGACGAGATGCGCCGGTACAGCCGCCACCTGATTATGCCGGAGGTTGGCGTCGAGGGGCAGCGCCGGCTCAAGGCGGCGAGCGTGCTGTGCATCGGCGCCGGCGGCCTCGGCTCCCCGGCCGCGCTCTACCTCGCCGCCGCCGGCATCGGGCGGCTCGGCATCGTCGATTTCGACGCCGTCGACTTCAGCAACCTGCAGCGGCAGATCCTGCACGGCACGGCGGACGTCGGACGGCCGAAGCTGCAGTCGGCGCGCGACCGGCTCGGCGCGATCAACCCGGAGATCCGCATCGACACCTACGAAACCTCGCTGACGTCGAAGAACGCGCTCGACCTGTTCGGCGATTACGACGTCATCCTCGACGGCACCGACAACTTCCCGACGCGCTACCTGGTGAACGACGCGTGCGTGCTGCTCGGCAAGCCGAACGCATACGGGAGCATCTTCCGCTTCGAGGGTCAGGCGTCCGTGTTCGCGGCGCCCGGCGGCCCCTGTTACCGCTGCCTCTACCCCGAGCCGCCGCCTCCCGGCCTGGTGCCGAGCTGCGCCGAAGGCGGCGTCCTCGGCGTGCTGCCCGGCGTGATCGGCACCATCCAGGCGACCGAGGCGATCAAGCTGATCCTCGGCGTCGGACGCCCCCTGGTGGGCCGCCTGCTGCTGTACGACGCGTTCAACATGGCCTTCCGCGAGCTGAAGCTCCGCCGCGATCCCGACTGCCCGATCTGCGGCGAGCATCCGAGCATCCGCGCGCTGATCGACTACGACCAGTTCTGCGGGATCACGCCGGCGGCGCAGGCCGCGCCGGCCGTGCCCGAAACGACCGTCGAGGATCTGAAAGCGCGCCTCGATCGCGGCGATCGCGTGTTCGTGCTCGACGTGCGCGAGCCGGCGGAATACCAGATCTCGAGAATCGCCGGGTCGACGCTGATCCCGCTCGGCGAACTGCCGAAGCGCCTCGCCGAGCTGCCCTCCGGCGCCGGCGCCCCCGACATCGTCGTGCACTGCAAGATGGGCGGCCGCAGCGCGAAGGCGGTGAAGCAGCTGATCGACGCCGGCTTCACGCGGGTGCAGAACCTGAAGGGCGGCATCCTCGCGTGGAGCGACCGGATCGATCCGACGCAACCGAAATACTGACGGCGCACGCTGTCTCTCACAGGAGAACCGGAGAGCGGGAGCACGACCGAACAGAAAATGCCCGTGTTCTCCGGCTCTCCCGTGAAAGACGGTGAATGTCGCCGCGAGTGAAAGGCAGTGAGCCATGGCTGTAGTTGACGATCCCAGGACATACGGGCGCGCGCGGCTGAGTTTCGCGGAGGCCGCGGACATCGACGAGTTCGCGTCGGTGCTGGCGCAGTTCGAGCAGGGGGAGATCGGGCCCGATCAGTGGCGCGCGTTCCGCCTTCTGCGCGGCACGTACGGGCAGCGCCAGGCGGAGGATGCGCAGATGCTGCGCGTGAAGATTCCGCAGGGCGTGCTCACCGGGCCGCAGCTGGAGGCCCTCGCCGACGTCGCGGAGCTCTACTCGCGCGGGTTCGCCCACATCACGACGCGGCAGAACATCCAGTTCCATTTCATGAAGCTGCACGACGTCGAGCCGGCGATGCGCCGGCTGGCGGAAGCCGGACTGACGACGCGCGAGGCGTGCGGCAATTCGGTGCGCAACATCACCGCGTGTCCGTTCGCCGGGTTGTCGCACGACGAGGTCTTCGACGTCACCCCCTACGCCGAAGCGCTCACCCGCTACCTGCTGCGGGCGCCGCTCAGCTCGAAGCTGCCGCGCAAGTTCAAGATCGGGTTCGAGGGCTGTGCCGAAGACCACACCAAGGTGGCGATCAACGATCTCGGCTTCCGCGCCACGTCCTCCGAGGACGGCGCGCGCGGCTTCCGCGTCACCGTCGGCGGCGGGACCGCGATCATGTGCCGCGACGGCGCGGTCCTTCACGAGTTCATCGCGACCGAGGAGATCTACGACGTCGCCGACGCGGTCATGCGGGTCTTCGCGGGGTTCGGCGACTACGAGCACAAGCAGCGCAACCGCCTGAAGTTCCTGATCAAGAGCCTGGGGTGGGAGCGCTTCGTCGCGGAATACCGCCGCGCTCTCGACGCCGTGCGCTCCGCGCCCCGGCGCGAGCGCCCCGCCAACCCGGATCACGCGGGCATCGAGGCGCCGCCCGCGTGGCCCGCGGCGCCGGTACCGGACCTGTTCGCGATCGCCGCCCAGGCCGCCTCGGCCGAGCTGCGCGGCGCCGGGACCAGGCCGTCGCTGCTGCCGATGACCAACGACTCGGAGCAGCGCTGGCTGCAGAGCAACGTGCTGCGGCAGCGACAACACGGCTATGCGATCGCCATGGCCACCGTGCCGCTGGGTGATCTGACGTCGCCGCAGTTCCGGATCGTCGCCGATCTCGCCGCGTCGTTCAGCGACGGCACGGTGCGCGTCACCGTCGATCAGAACCTGGTCTTCCGCTGGGTGAAGACGGAGCGGCTGCACGAGTTCTACCAGGCACTGGCGGCCGCGAGTCTCGCGCATTCCGGCCGTGGCACCCTCGCCGACGTCGTCAGCTGCCCCGGCGCCGAGACCTGCCGCATCGCCGTGACGCAGTCGCGCGGTCTCGGCCACCTGCTCGGGGAACACCTGCGCGCGCACCACGACGTGACGGCGGCCGCGGGTCCCGGCGACATCAAGATCAGCGGCTGCCCCAACGGCTGCGGCCAGCACCACATCGCCGCGATCGGGTTCCAGGGCAGCATCAGGAAGCTCGGCGACCGCGCCGTGCCGCAGTATTTCGTCATGGTCGGCGGCGGCGTCGACGCCAGCGGCGCCGTCTTCGGGCGCATCGCCGCGAAGATCCCGGCGCGGCGCGCCCCGCAGGCTGTCGATCGGCTGGTCGCCCTGTATCAGGCGGACCACCGCGACGGCGAACGCCTGTTCGACTTCCTGCGCCGCGCCGATCTCGCGCGCGTCAAGGGCGCGCTCGCGGATCTGGAGAGCCTCACCGAGGCGGAGGCCCGGCCGGAAGACTTCATCGACCTCGCCGAAGACAAGGCGTTCGCGCCGGAAGTGATGGACGGCGAATGCAGCGCGTAGGGAGCCGCGGCGCCTCGAGGCGTGCGGCCGGCGCCGCATATAATCAGCCGGATGAAGTACCGCACGTTCGTCGCCGCCTGCACCGTCGCGGCGCTGGTGGCCGTTCCGGCCGCGCAGGCGCAGCTCGATCCCGGCATCAACGACAGGATTCGCCAGGAGTCGGAGAAGAACTCGCAGGTGATGCGGACGCTGCATTTCCTGACCGACGTTCACGGGCCGCGCGTCACCGGATCGCCGGCTCATAAGGCGGCGGCCGAATGGGCCGTGAAGACGATGACGGGCTGGGGCCTGCAGAATGGCAAGCTCGAGCCGTGGGAATTCGGGTACCCCGGGTGGGCGAACGAACGGCTGTCGGTGCATGCGGTCTCACCCTACAAAGACGCGCTGGTCGTCGAGGCGCTCGCCTGGACGCCGGGCACGAACGGCCGTGTCACCGCACCGGCGTTCAACCTGATCGTGCCGGAAGGGCCGCTTGCCGCCCCTGACGCGCCCAACACGGGACGGGGTGGACGCGGGCCGGCGCGGCTCGGGCCGACCGAGGCCGAGCTCACCGCCTATCTCGACTCGATCAAGTCGCGCGTGACCGGCGCGGCCGTCCTGGTCGGCCGCCCGGTGATGGTGCCGGTGAATCTCGCGCCGCCGCCAGGGCGCCAGACCGACGAGCAGGTTCGCTGCCGCTACGAGGAGGCGGCCGCGAACGACCCGGGGTGTCTCAATCAGGGACGCGGGGGACGCGGCGCGGGCGGGGGCGGCGCCGGACGCGGCCAGCAGCCCGGCGATCGGCTCACCACGGCGCAGGTGCAGCAGCGCGTCAACGCCTTCCTCGTCGCCAGCAAGGCGGCGTTCCGGATCAACGACGCCGGCCGGCCCCACGGGCAGATCACCGCGTTCGACAACAGCACGCGCGACATCACCAAGGCGGTGCCCACCGTGGTGATGCGCAACGAGGATTACGGGCGCATCGCCCGCGTCCTCGCCGACGGCACGCCGGTGCAGCTCGAAGCCGAAATCCTCAATCGCTGGTATCCGGAAGGGAAGACCTCGTACAACGCCGTCGCCGAGATCCCGGGAAGCGACAAGAGCGACGAGATCGTGATGGCCGGCGGGCACCTCGACTCGTGGCACTCCGCCACCGGGGCGACCGACAACGCCGTGGGCTGCGCGATCATGATGGAGGCCGCGCGCATCCTGAAGGCGCTCGGCGTGCAGCCGCGCCGCACGATCCGCATCGCACTCTGGAGCGGCGAAGAGCAGGGGCTGCTCGGATCGATTGCCTACGTGAAGGCGCACTTCGGATCCGCCGAGGAGCCCGGGCCCGAGTTCGCAAGGTTCAATGGCTACCTGAACATCGACACCGGCACGGGACGGCTGCGCGGCGCCTCGGTGTTCGGCCCGCCCGAGACGGCGGCGGTGCTGCGCGAGATCCTCGCCCCCTTCAAGGACCTGAAAGTCGGCGGCGCGTCGGCGACCACCTCACGCGCGACCGGCGGCACCGACAGCACGTCGTTCAACAACGCCGGCCTCCCCGGCATCGGGTTCAACCAGGATCCCATCGAGTACAGCAGCCACACGCACCACACCAACCTCGACACCTACGAGCGCGTCATCGAGCAGGACGTCCGCGACGCCGCCGTGGTCGTCGCGGGAACGCTCTATCAGCTCGCGATGCGCGACGACATGCTGCCGCGCTTCACCACCGACAAGATGCCGCCGAAGCCGGCCCCGCGCGCCGGGGGTGCGTTTTAATCGAAGGAGGCGAAGGAATGCGAAGGGTCGAAGGTAATTGCGCGCGGTGACGTCGAAGGACTCGAAGGTCGAAGGTTCATGCGGAAGGTTCCTTCGACCTTCGACCCCTTCGAACACCTACTGAGACACCTTCGAGCTCCTTCGAGCTCCTTCGCTCCTTCGCCTCCTTCGCAGCTTCGATTAGAGAGACACCATGCCGAAACTGATCGAGAAGCCGACCGTGATCGACTGCGTGGGCACGAAGCCCAAGCAGATTCAGGAATTCGCCGGACGCGTGAACTCGGGCCACTCGGCCGT
>DASSPH010000032.1 GCA_035699745.1 Vicinamibacterales bacterium | reverse complement strand
AGAACGCGCGCGGGCCGTCGACCGGCGACGCGAGGCTCGTCGTCATCGGCGCGAGCCCCATGGTGACGTCGATGCCGTTGCTCCTCCGCTCGGCCGTCAGCGACCACGCGCCCGACCAGAGCAGACCCGCGTAAAAGGCGTCGGCGCCGCTGTCTACCGCGAACCACGGCACGGTCTGTTCGGATGACCGCCCCTCGGCGCCGAGCGCCAGGCGCTGTCCGGCGCCGAGGAGCCGTTCCTGCCGGGTGAAGGCCGAGTCCCGAGACGTGCTCGCATCGTCCCCCTGCAGGCCGTTCAACCAGTGCAGCGTGCCGTTCGGGATCGTGAGCTTGAAGCCGTTCAGATCCCCGATCGTCACCGGGCTGCCAAGCGGCGCGAACGACGTCCAGGTCTCGAAGGTCGGCGATCCGCTGGTCGCGGCGTAATGCCGCGTCGCGCGCAACCGCGCCGGTGGGAGGTCAAACGTCACATCGAGCCGGACGGTCGGGCCCGAGACGGACGTCGCTACGCCCTGGTAAACGAACCCGGCGGAGCGGCTGCCGAACGGCAGGGCCTTGCCGCCGACGGTGATCTCCGTGTCGGGCAGCCCTCCGAGAGCTTGCGGCTCCGCCGACGGCGATCTCAGGCTGAGCACCTGGAAATCGCGCGCGGGATCGATGAGGAGCGTCAGTGCGGTGCCGTGCGCGGAAATGGTCCAGCTTCGCGCGTCGGGATCCGTCGAGATCGCGGCCGTCCCCGAGCGGACGACGCTCTCGGCGATCGTGGTCCGCCCCGTGAGCGCCACCAGCGCAACACATGAGATGAGCAGTGCCGCGCGTTGGAATCGGTTCATTCCCACGCAATACGTTCGGGGCACCGGCACCGTTGCACTTCCGCCGTGGGAACATCGGACACTGCGGCCCCGAGCCGCCATCGCGGCAGCGGTTACGGCGCGCCGCGGGCACCGCGGCCTTGCGGCCTGGGCAGGGCCTTTCGCGGCAGCTTCTCGTCACGCATCGCCGCGTTGTAGGCGAACACCGCCGCCACGGTCGCCTGCTGGACCAGGTCGTCGCGCTGCACGCGATCGTAGGTATCCATGTTCGAGTGGTGCGTGCGCGAGTTGTACTCGAGCCGATCCTGGACGAACTGGAACGCCGGCAGCCCGACGGCGTCGAAGGCGGAATGATCCGTCGAGGCGACGCTGCGCGGGCCGAGGATGGTGACGCCGAGATCCGCCAGCGGCGCGATCCACTCCGCGAAGATCGGGCGGACCGCCAGGTTGCCCTGCATCCAGATGCCGCGGATCCGGCCGGTGCCATTATCCAGGTTGAAGTAGGCGGACAGCCGGGCGTGCTCCGGCTTGATCGCCATCGTTTGCGGATCGGCGAAGTGCGCCAGCACGTAGGCACGCGAGCCGAGCAGTCCCTGCTCTTCCCCGCCCCACAGCGCGACGCGGATCGTGCGCCGCGGCTTGAGGCCGAGCCCGCGGATCACGCGCAGGGCTTCCAGCATCGCGGTCGTGCCGGTCGCGTTGTCGGTGGCGCCGGTCGCGAACGAGTGCGAGTCGAAATGCGCGCCGAGCATGACGACCTCGTTCGCCAGGTCGCTGCCGGGGATGTCGCCGACGATGTTGAAGCCCCTGGTGTTGTCGTGGAACTGCACCCTGACGTCCAGGTCCACCTTCACCGGAACGTCGTGTTCCAGCAGCCGCACCATGCGGTTGTAGTGCTCCACGGCGAGCGTGACTTGCGGCACGCCGTGCGGGGCGGTGCGGCTCACGGTCCCGGGAAACAGCGTGCCGCCGTCGGGGCGCTGCTGGTTCACCGAGAGCCCGCTTCCCATGTTCGCGGTGTCGGCGTCGCTGCCGCGATCGAAGACCGCGACGACCCCCTCGTCCTTGTAGAACTGCTGCACGCGCGCGAGGAACTGCTGGTTGCCCTGCCCAGTGCCTGCACCACCACGGCCGCGGCCGCCGGGCTGCTCGCCCGGTGTGTCGTCTGCCGCGGCGGGCGCGGGAGCCGCGCCCCGCCCGCCCTGTCCGCGCGGCGCCGGGACAGGCGTCGTTTCTGCCTCGCGCGCCAGCGCGCCGTCCATGCGCACGATGAACGGGCCTTCCAGCATGCGCACCGCGCGCGCCGGCTGGGCGAGGACGATCTTTCCCTTCAACCGCCCCTTGTATTTCGCCAGGTCCGCTTCCGACGCGATCGTGGCGCGGACGACGTCCGCGGTGACCGGTCCATCGGTACCGGTCGACCAGGTTTTTGGCAAACCGATCAGCGGCTGGACTCGTGGCTCGGTGAGGTGGGCGCTGAAACGCACGACACTCCAGCTGCGGCCGAAGTCGAACTCTTCGCGGTGCACGTTGGCGAGGCCCCAGTCGGCCATCCGCTTCATCGTCCACGCGCCCGCCTCCTCCATCGCCGGGGAGCCGGTCACGCGCGGGCCATAACGATCCGTCAGCCAGAACAGGGTATCCATCGCCTGCGAGCGATTGAGCGCCTCGTCGCGGATCTGACCGATGGCGGCGTAGTCGAGCTTCTCGGTTTGCGCGCGCGGCAGGGCGACGAACGCGGCGACGAGGCAGGCGAGACCGGCAGACGTGCGCAGCATGCGCGGATTGTAGCCCACGCGCTGCGGCCGGCCCCACCGTTCCGACGCCGGTTCGGTGTTCGCGATCTGGTGCGCGCGCGTACACGCGAACGCCGGCGGGAAGCCGGCGTTCGTTGGCCGCGTTTGCCGCGGCGGTGACGGTGCGGGTCGCGCGCGAGAAGTGTTACGCGGTGCGGCGCTCCTCGGGACGCGGCGCGGGACGCTTGACACTGGCCATCCGGAAGTTCTGGAACGGCATGTGGCATTGGTGCTTGGTCAGGAAGTTCAGGAAGCGCTTGTAGTCTTCCGTCTCCATGTTGAACAGGTGCAGCAGCGCCGAGTAGCTGCCGCTGGTCCGTTCGAGCCCGGCGCGCACCAGGGCGCGGATGTCGTCGCGCGTGAGGTCGCGCGACATGAACGGATCGTAGACCACCGACCAGAAGCACTCGCGCCCGTCGAGGAGGCGGGCGAGCAGTTCGTCGCGGGTGCTGGTGCGGCCGGTATCGGCGACCGCATCGGAGGCGTCGGCGGCCGGACGGGCGGCGAGCACTTCCTGCGGCAGGTCCGCCGGCGTGACCCGCGCGTGGCGGCGCACCACCAGCCGCTCCGCCGCGTTCTTCAGTTCGCGGACGTTCCCGGGCCAGTCATACGCGGTCAGCAGCGCGAGCGCCTCGTCGGTGAACTCGCACGGCACGGTGCTGTAGCGGCGCGCGTAGGAATCGACGAAGTGCTTGAGCAGGAGCGGGACGTCGTCGCGCCGCTCGCGCAGCGAGGGGACTACCAGATGAATGACGTTGAGCCGATAGTACAGATCGGACCGGAATCTCTTCTCTTCGATGTCCTGGTTCAGCGGCCGGTTGGTGGCGGCGACGACGCGCACGTCGGCGCGCTGCACGGTGAGGTCGGCGCCGACGCGCTGGATCTCGCCGGTCTCCAGGAAGCGCAGCAGGAGCCCCTGCATCCGCAGGCTCATCTCTCCCACTTCATCCAGGAACACGGTGCCGCGGCGGGCCGATTCGAGCAGGCCCGGACGATCGCGGAACGCGCCGGTGAAGCTGCCGCGGACGTGCCCGAAGAGCTCGGATTCGAGGAGCGTCTCGGGAATGCCGGCGCAGTTGATGGTCATGAACGGACCGCTCGCGCGGGCGCTGCCATCGTGGATGGCGCGGGCGACGAGTTCCTTGCCGGCGCCGCTTTCGCCGGTGATCAGCACTTTCGCGTCAGCCCTGGCGGCGTAGGCGATGTCTTCCCGGAGCCGCTTGATGGGTTCGCACGAGCCCAAAATCATCATCTGTCTCCGACTGAGCCACACACGTCGGCCTGACGAGAATGTCTGGGCCGGCTGTTGTGGCGGAGGAAATTTTTATAACAACTGAGCTGGGCCTCGGTCAAGGTTTTTCTAGGCAGAAATTGCACTGTGTTGGTGCAAGCGGCCAGCTCTTCACTAATAACTGCATGTAACACAGTGAGTTACAAAATGTGTCTCTTTTACCCGAAATAATTTCTTACTGTTTTGTTTCTTAACAGTGTCGGATCCGAATCCCCGGCGAAAGTCAAGTCGCCGCGGTCGGACTGTGTGAGATAACGCGCCGGGCACGGCAACCGAACAGTCGCGCCGTCGCGCACTGAACGGCGGTTCAGCTACGCATCTCTGCAGGCGACAAAAGTCAACCCCTGGGGTGCCAAGCGGTTACGGCGTCTCGCGATTTCTCCATGAAACCGGACGCTTTCGCCTGGCACACGTCATGACAATTCCCCCCGCATTTCCGGGAGGTGTCCATGCGAGCAGCAGCGGCGCGACTCAGCGACGAGGACGCGATTAAACATACGTGGTCCCGTTTTTCGAACGCGTGGCAGCGCGGCGACGTCCGCGAAGTGACCGCGGTGTTCGATCCGGACGGCGATCACCGGATGCTCGCCGGCGGCGGGCGCGTCGTCCAGGGGCGGCACGAGCTGGAGCGCGCGTTCGGGCGCGCGTTCGCCCACCGCTCCGGGAGATCCTCGCGCACGCTCGAGTGCGTGTTGACGTCGGTCCGGTTCCTTCAGTCGGATCTCGCGATCGTGGACGGCACCCTGACGTTCGGGCCGCGCGAGCGGGCCGACGGACAGCCGCTGCCGGCCGGTGAAGAGCCGTTCACCGCGGTGATGCGGCGTCAAGACGAAGGCTGGTCGATCGCCGCGTGCCGCGCCGGTTCGCTCCAGCCACAGTAGGAGTTCACTTGGAGATCATCTTCGTTTCGTCGCTCGACGCCACCGAGGAGGAACGGCTCGCATCCGTGATCCTCGCAACCGTGAACGCGATGCTGGTCGACACCTCGCTCGCGTACACACTGCGCATCCGCACCTCCAGCCAGAAGCTGTTTCAGCAGTCGCACGCGGGGGTGGTGACGCCCCCCGACGCGAGAAGCGCGGCGGCGATGCACGGGGCGATGAAAAGATCGTAATCGGCGCGGTCGGGAGTCAAATGGCAGACATTTGTCCGCTGTTTCGGCGACCTCTTCCCGCGCACGCGCCGGATCCGCCCGGGAATGGGCGGTTCTGGCCGCTGTTGAGCCGGGAACGACGCTTGCTCTGGCACACGCGTCACCCTGCAGATCATGCCGACGTCTTTCATGCGTGAGTGTGTCACCGACGCCCCCGACCGGGTGTCGGCGCCCGATATCTTCGCCTTCGAAGCCGTGGTGCTCGCCGGCACCACCGCCTGGCGCAAGACCGCGTTCGATCAACTGCTGCCGCGCCCCGTGCTCCCGGTCGGCCAGTGGCCGCTCATGGCGCATCCGCTCCGCTGGCTCCGCGCCGCCGGCGCGTCGCGCGTGACGATCTGCGCCAACGGTCTCGGCGCGCAGCTTCGCGAGCATCTCGAACCGCTCCGCCATCTGCTCCCCGCGCTCACGTTCCACGAGGATCAATCGCCGCGCGGCGCCGCCGGCAGCGCGCGCGACGCCGCGCTCGCCACCGATGCGGATCTCTTCGTCGTCGCCGACGCCACGACGATCCCCGATGTCAGCCTGCTGCGCGTGCTCGCCGAGCACCAGGAATCGCGCGCCGCATTGACGATCGTCGTGCAGCCCTCGAGCGGCGCGGGCTCCGGCCGCGGCAGCAGCCTGGTGCCGACGGGGCTCTACGTCTTCAGCCGCCGCGCGTTCGAATACGTGCCCGCCGCCGGCTATCAGGACATCAAGGAATCGCTGATCCCGCGCCTCTACGCCGCGGGGGAACTCGTCGTCACCAGCGAGGCCGAGAGCCAGTGCCCGCAGGTGCTCGACGCGCAGACCTATCTCGCGGTGAGCCATCGCACGATCGCGCGCACCGCCGCGCCCGCCGGCATCATCGGCGACGCGCTGTTCGAAGCCGCGCCCACCATCGATCCGAGCGCGCGCATCAGCCCCACGGCGCTGCTCGTCGGGCCGGTGCTCGTCGGCCCCGGCGTCGAGATTCACGACGAAGCCGTCGTCGTCGGGCCGGCGTCGATCGGCGCGGATTCGATCGTCGAGCGCGGCGCGCTCGTGTCGCGCTCGGTGGTGTGGAATGGATGCACGATCGGCGCGGACGCGCAGGTCGATCGCTCGGTGCTCTCCACCGGCGTCACCATCGAACCGTCCGCGCGCCTGGTCGGCGCGATTCGAGTGGCGGCGCGTCCGGCGGCGCCGAAGACGGTTCGTCAGAAAGTCGCCGTGCCCGCGCTGGAGCCGGCGGTCGACGCGACCGGCCTCGCCTTCCGCTGAACGCCCTCCCGCGCGAATAGGAAGACATTGGTCTGCCCAATGGATGACTTTCGTCGTCCAGGCGCGGGTCACGGTTTCGAGATCGCCAAACTACAAGGCTTTTCAGCAGTTTAGAGCGCCCCTCCGGAACGACCGGGCGGGCCGCAATTTGCTCCGTAGCCGTTTACCGTGGCCATCTACCCGGCTCTGCTCGATCGGCGACCCGTCTATCTCGACGACGGATCCGGCCGGACGTCGCTGCTCCTCGCGCCCGTCACGACGGGCAGCCTGATCTGCGAGCTGCACGCGCGGTTCGAGCAGGTGTGCCGCGAATCGATCTCCGTCGTCGCCACCTTCGCGCCGACCGAGGCGTACACCGCGGCGGTTCGCGCCGCGTGCTCGCAGGTCCGCGACGTGCTGACGGTCCACGACTTCGTCGCCCGCTTCAGCAGCTACGATCTCAAGGACTGGCTCGTCATCATCGATCCGGCCTGCTTCCCGCTCGGCGCCATTGACTGGACCGCGATCGACGTCGAGCTCGGCAAGCCGCAGACCGGCGCCGTGCACATCGTGGCGCTCGACGAGAACCCGGGAGGAACCACCGAGCGGGTGCAGCTCGATCCCGCGGGGCGGGTGCGGCGCATCCAGCGGTACTACGACGCCCACACCTGGGCCTTCACCCGCGGAATCGCCTGTTCCATCGTTCCCGCGGCGGCGCTGCTCGCCGCGGACTGCTCCGATTTCAGCGACCTGCGGGAGCTGCGCCAGGAGCTGATGCTGCGCGGCGTCCCGAGCCGCGACGTGCCGCTCGTGTCGGGCGCGCTGAACCTCGAGAACCCGCGGGCGCTGCTGCACCTGTCGGAACGCTGCATGCAGAGTGCAGGGCCGGCGAACCACGAAGCGGTCGTCGCGCCGAGCGCGAACGTGGATCCGGGGGCGCACCTGATCGGCGCGGTGTACGTGCAGGACGACGTGCTCGTCTCGGCGGGAGCGCGCGTGATCGGCCCGACGGTGATCGGCCGCGGCGCGCGCCTCGGCGCGCGATCGGTCGTGGCCCAGTGCCTCGTCGCGCCAGGGGCGCGGGTCGCCGCCGGGAGCACCCACCGCCATTCGGTACTCGCGGGGACGACCAGCATCGGCGCCGACTTCGACGGCGGCGACCAGGCGATCAACGTCGATCACATGCCGGTCGATCCCGGCGTCGCGGGAGGAAAGACCGCGCTCTATCCGCGGATCAAAGCGGCGGTCGAGCCGATCCTCGCCGCGCTCGCAGTGATTCTGCTCTCGCCCGTCCTGCTGCTGATCGCGCTCGTCATCAAGCTCGAATCGCGGGGCCCCGTCTTCTACGGCGACCTGCGCGAGACGGTCGGCGGCCGCACGTTCCGCTGCTGGAAGTTCCGGACGATGTGCGTCGGCGCGCATGCCAAGCAGCGTGAGATGCTGACGACCAACCAGGTCGACGGGCCGCAGTTCAAGATCGACCGCGATCCGCGCATCACCCGCGTCGGCCGATGGCTGCGCAAGACGAGTCTCGACGAGCTGCCGCAGCTGTTCAACATCATCGTCGGCGAGATGAGCCTGATCGGGCCGCGTCCCTCGCCCTTCCGCGAGAACCAGATCTGCATCCCGTGGCGCGAGGCGCGCCTGTCGGTGCGTCCCGGCATCACCGGGATGTGGCAGGTGTGCCGGTCGGAGCGCGCCATCGGCGACTTCCATCAATGGATTCACTACGACCTTCTCTACGTCCGCAACATGTCGCTCATCGTCGACCTTCGTCTGATCGCCGCGACCTGCGCCACGCTCGCCACCGGGCGCCGCATCGCCCCCACCTGGATCCTGCCGCCGGGCGCGCTGAACCAGGGCGCGGAAGACCAGCCGGCTGCCAAGACCGCCTATGACTCCGCTCGCGCTTGACACCGCGGCGGAGCCGTCCGCGGCCACCGCGATGCCCGAACTGATCGCGCGGCTGCGGAGGCTCGCGGCGGCCGCGCTGCCGCGCATGTACAGCGACGCGGCGGGGCGCTACGTGTTCACCGTGCGGCGGGCCGGCGGCGGACTCGTGCCCGACGGCATCAGCAACCGCTACTCGGCGATCACCTTGATCGGCCTCGCCGCCGACGGGTTCGATCGCTGGCGGCTGCCGTACGATCCGGCGACGCTGGCGAGAACGCTGATGTCGGAGCTCCCGGCGTGCGGCAATCTCGGGGATGCGGCGCTGATCGCCTGGGCGGCGTCGGCCATCGGCGTCGACACCGCGCCGGCATGGCGCGAGGTGCGGCGCCTGTTCGAGGCGCGCGCGTCGCACCCGACGGTGGAAGTCTCGTGGGCGCTCGCCGCGGCGACGCTCGATGTCGGACGCGCCGGCGCGGATCTGCAGCGGCGCCTTTCCGAGTCGGTGCTCACGGCATGGAACCCGGAGACGGGCATCTTCCGGCATGCCACCGGCACCCGCACCAGCCGCGCATATGTGGCGTGCTACGCCGATCAGGTGTATCCGATCTTCGCGCTGTCGCGCTATGCCGCGGCCTCGCGGCCGGCCGGCCCGGCGCTCGAGGCGGCGGCGAGCTGCGCCACGCGGATCTGCCGCCTGCAGGGGGACGCCGGGCAGTGGTACTGGCACTACGACCCGCGGACAGGCGACGTCGTCGAGGGCTATCCGGTCTACGCCATTCATCAGGATGCAATGGGGCCGATGGCGCTTCGCGCGATCAAGGACGCCGGCGGCGGCAACTTCGACGGCGAGATCGACCGGGGGCTTGGCTGGCTCGAGCACGCGCCGGAGCTCGGAGGCGGATCGCTGATTGACGACGAGGCGGGCATGCTGTGGCGGAAAGTGGCGCGCCGCGAGCCGATGAAGCTCACCCGCTTCGTGCAGGCGGCGTGCACGCGCGTGCACAGCGGCCTGCGCGCGCCGGGCATGGACGCGCTGTTCCCGCCCGTGGCGATCGACTACGAAGACCGTCCGTACCACTGGGGCTGGTTCCTGTACGCGTGGGCCGCCAGTCAGGATCCCCGTGCTTGACGCACCGGTTCGCGAACTGTTCGGCATCCGCGTCGCCGCGGTGACGATGCCCGACGTCGTCCGCGTGGTGGACGGCGCGATTGCCGGCCGCCGGCCGCTGCAGATCGGCGTGGTGAACGCCGCCAAGATCGTCAACATGAAGCGCGATCCGCGGCTGTGCGAAGACGTGCTCGCCTCAGACATCGTGCTCGCCGACGGCATGGCGGTCGTGTGGGCGAGCCGCCTGCTCGGCCGGTCGCTGCCGGAGCGCGTCGCCGGCATCGACTTGATGTACGCCTTGATCGATCGCGCGGCCGAGCGCGGCTACCGGGTGTTCTGTCTCGGCGCGACGCCCGACGTTCTCGCCGGCGCGGTCGAATCGTTCCGGCGCCGCCGTCCGGCGGTGATCATCGCGGGTTCGCATCACGGCTACTTCTCCGCCGAAGAAGAACCGGCGGTGGCGCGGGCGATCGAGGCCTCGCGCGCCGACATCGTGTTCATCGCCATGACCTCGCCGCGCAAGGAACAGTTCCTGGCGCGGTGGAGCCGGCAGCTCGGGGTCCCGGTGTGGCACGGCGTGGGCGGATCGTTCGACGTCGCGGCGGGCCTGGTGCAGCGCGCGCCGGTCGCCTGGCAGCGGCTCGGCCTCGAATGGCTCTACCGCGCGAAGCAGGAGCCGCGGCGGCTCGCGCGCCGGTATCTGGTCACCAACCTGTTGTTCATCGGCATCGCCGCCCGCGAGATGCTGCGGACGCGGCGCGGCCAGCTCCGCACCGCGCGCTGAGCGCCGCCTTCCGGAACACATCGCCGTGCAGACGCTGACCTGGTACGCCAAACGGCTGCGGCGTATGTCGCCGCGCGAGATGGCGTGGCGCGCGCGCGGCATGGTGCGCGACGGCGTCGATCGCCCGCGGATCGCCTTCGGGCTGGTCCCGGCGTCGCTCTACGACACCGACCGCGCACGGTCGGTGCTCGCCGGCGCCGTTCCACTGTGCGGTCAGCCCGCAGGCTGCTGGCGCGACGCCGCTCCGGGCTCCACGGAAGCGCAGTGGCGCGACCGTCTGCTGCGCCGCGCGCGCGCCTACGCCGAGCACCGCTTCTCCTTTTTCAATCTCGAGAACCGCCACCTCGGCGATCCGATCGACTGGAACCGCGATCACGAGACCGGCGCGATCGCGCCGGGGCGATTCGCGCCGTCGATCGACTATCGCGATCTGCGCGTCACGGGAGATGCGAAGGTCGTGTGGGAGCCCGGACGGCACCAGCAGCTGGTCGTACTCGGGCGCGCCTACCGGGCGAGCGGCGACGCGGCGTTCGCGCGCGAACTGGTCGCGCAGATCGAGTCCTGGCTCGATCAGTGCCCGTTCGGGCGGGGGATGCACTGGCGGAGCCCGCTCGAGCTCGCGATCCGCGTGATCAACTGGGTGTGGGCGATCGACTTGATCCGCGGCGCAGGGGTCCTCGAGGGAGCGGCGGCGGCGCGCGTCCTCAACGCGCTGCACCTCCACGTCTGGGAGATCGCGCGCAAGTACTCGCGGGGGTCGTCCGCGAACAATCATCGCATCGGCGAGGCCGCGGGCGTGTTCATCGCCGCCTCCTGCCTGCCCGGCCTCGCCGGGGCGGCGCGGTGGCGCGGCGAGAGCCGGGCGATCCTCGAGGACGAGATCGTGGCGCAGACCTACGCGGACGGCGCGTCGCGCGAACAGGCGTTCGGCTATCACGTCTTCGTGCTGCAGTTCCTCGCACTCGCCGCGGTCGTGGCCGAGCGAAGCGGGGCCCCGTTCTCCGCGGTGTTTCACGACCGGCTGCGTCGGATGTTCGACTTCGCGGCGGCGATGTGCGAGGGAGGGCCGCCCTCCTGGTTCGGCGATTACGACGACGGGTACGTGGCCGACTTCGGGGGGAACAGCCGCGATCCGCGCGAGTGGCTGGCGCTCGGCGAGCGCCTGCTCGAACGCAGCGACCGCGAGTGGATCGACGCCGAGTACGGCGAGACCGCGTGGTGGATGGTCGGCGACGGCGTCGCGGGTCGCGGCGCGGCCGGACGCGGCGCGGCGGCGCTCGCGTCGAAGGCGTTCGCCGACAGCGGCCGGTACCTGCTGCAGCACGGCGGGCGCGGCGACGCCGCCGCCCTGAGCGTGACGTTCGACTGCGGCGAGTTCGGCTTCGGCGCGATTGCGGCGCACGGCCACGCCGACGCGCTCGCCTTCACGCTGCGCGCGTTCGGCATCGACGTGCTGGTCGATCCCGGCACCTACGACTATTTCAGCTTCCCCGAGTGGCGCGAGTACTTCCGCAGCACGCGCGCGCACAACACGATCGAGATCGACGGCCGCGAACAGTCGGTGCCGGCGGGCCCGTTCATGTGGGGGGCGCGGGCGAATGCGTGGTGCACGGCGTGGGAGCCGCGCGCCGGCGGCGGACGCGTCCAGGGGGCGCACGACGGGTACGAGCGGCTCGAGGATCCCGTGCGGCACACGCGCACGCTGGATCTCGACGGTCCGTCGCGCGCGCTGATGATCGCGGATCGCCTGGAGATGCGGCAGCCGCATCAGATCGCGATGTACTTCCACTTCTCGGAGCACTGCGAGGTGCGGGCGGCGGACGGCGTCATCGAGGCGGTCACGGGCCGCGGATCGGTCCGGCTCGAACCCGACGCGAGACTTGCCATCAGCCTGATGCGCGGCAGCACCGCGCCGATCAGCGGCTGGGTGAGCGACGGCTACCACCGGAAGGCGCCGGCGACCACCGTGCGCCTCACCGGGACGCTGCCCGCGACGACGCTGTCGACGCGGATCACGGTCGGGCCCGCAATCGGTAGACATTAGTCTGCCGATTGGCGACCTTTAGGCTGCTCGATGTGGGTCTTTCGCCCCTTCGATCGCCGTAAATGACTGATTGACAAGCAGTTGACGCCCGAGTGGCGGACTCGCGTCCGGGTCGGCTTCTTGCCTAGGATCGGCGGGACCCCTCGTTCACCAAGGATCCGCATGCTGTTCAATAGCTGGGAGTTCGCGCTGTTCCTGCCCGCGGTGCTGGCGGCGTACTACATGCTCGCCCATCGGGCGCAGAACCGGCTGCTGCTCGCCGCCAGCTACGTCTTCTACGGCTGGTGGGATTACCGCTTCGTCACGCTCCTGGCGTTCTCGACCACGTTCGATTTCTACCTGGCGCGGCGGATCGACGCGACGGAGGATCGCCGCCGCCGCAAGCGCCTGCTCGTGCTCAGCTGCGTCAGCAACCTGACGCTGCTCGGCGTCTTCAAGTACTTCAACTTCTTCACCGACTCGTTCGCCGCCGCCGCGGCCGCGCTCGGCGTGCCGCTCGACATGCCGACGCTGCGCATCATCCTGCCGGTCGGCATCTCGTTCTACACCTTCCAGAGCCTCTCGTACATCGTCGACGTCTATCGCCGCGACCTGCGCGCCACCGGAAGCCTGGTGGACTTCGCGCTGTTCGTGAGCTTCTTTCCGCATCTGGTGGCGGGCCCCATCGTCCGCGCGACGAAGCTGCTGCCGCAGATCCAGATGCGGCGGGCGATCACCTGGGACCACCTGTCGTCGGGCGTGGTGCTGATTTTGATCGGCCTGTTCCGCAAGGTGGCGATCGCCGACACCGTCGCGCCGTTCGTCAACGAGGTGTTCGCGCGCCCGGGCACGGAGAGCACGGCCAACCTGGTGATCGGCGTCTACCTGTTCGCGATCCAGATCTACTGCGACTTCGCCGGCTATTCGGAGATGGCGCGCGGCATCGCGCGGCTGTTCGGCATCGAGCTGAGCGAGAACTTCCAGCAGCCGTACTTCTCGACCAGCATCACCGAGTTCTGGCGGCGCTGGCACATCTCGCTTTCGACCTGGCTGCGCGACTACCTCTACATTCCGCTCGGCGGCAACCGGCACGGCGCGGCGGCCACGTATCGCAACCTGATGCTCACGATGCTGCTCGGCGGCCTGTGGCACGGCGCGAACTGGACGTTCGTGGTCTGGGGCGCGCTGCACGGCGCGTATCTGGCGGGGCACAAGCTGCTGCTCGGCGATCGCCGGGACGCGCGCGCGGACGCGGGCGGTTTCGGGCTGCGCGCCGCCGCCGGCCTGGCGATCACGCTGCACCTCGTCTGCATCGCGTGGATCTTCTTCCGGGCGGAGACGTTCGGGCAGGCCTGGCAGTACCTGGCCGGGATCGCATCGCTCCGCGGCGCGCCGCGCGCCGATCTGATCGCGGTGCTCGCGGCGGCGCTGTTCATGCTCGTGCCGCTCGATCTGGCGCAGCGCAAGGTGCGCACGAGCACCCCGGTGCTGGCCTGGCCGTGGCCGGTGCGCGCGGCCGTCTACGCCGCAATGGTGCTGGCGATGTTCGCATTGAGGACCGATGAAAGCATTCCTTTCATCTATTTTCAGTTCTGAGGCGCTCCGCGGCGTCGCGTGGCGCGTGCCCGCGGGCGCGGTCGGCGCGATCGCGATTGTCGGCGGCTGCGAGCTGTTCCTGCACGCGGGGAGCCGGTGGCTGCCGGACCCGGTGCTGTGGGGCTCCAACGAGGTCTCCGCCAAGGTCGAGCAGGTGCGCCGCATGGCGGCGGCCGGGCGCGCGCCGGTCGACGTCCTCATCCTCGGCCCGTCGCATGCCAGCGTCGGCCTGTCGCCGAAGGAGATGGCGGCGGCAGGACCGCTGCGCATCTACAACGGCGCGCTGAACGGGCGCACCTATCCCGCGCTCGAGTTCGTGTTCCGCCACGTCTACGAGCCGCTGCTCAAGCCGCGCACGCTGGTGCTCGCCGTCAGTCCGCTCGTGCTGAACGCGCACAACAGGTGGATGGAGCGGAACTCGGCCCAGTTGTTCGCCTCGCCGTATCCGACGGCGCTGCAGGCGTCGGGGCCGATTCGCCCGCTGCGCCGGTTCCTGGTCGATCACGTCGGACTGTATCGCTACCGCCATCGCCAGCAGGGGCTGCGCGACGGACGGATCGACGGGCGCCGCCGGCTGGACGAGTTCGGGTTCGTCGGCGCCGCGACCGCCGTCTATCGCGCCGCGCCCGACGGGCTGCCGCGCGATCACCCCTACCGGCAGATCATGCACGCCTACGATTTCAGCGGTCCGTCGGTCGACGCGTTCGTCCGGCTGTTGTCGTGGGGACGCGAGGCGAACGTGCCGATCGTCGTGGTGAACATGCCATTCCGCGGCGCGATGCTCGACATCTCGGCGACCGGCCGCGCCGATTACGAGCGTTATCTCGCCGCGATGGCCGGACTGCGGCGCGAGTTCGGCTTCCGCTGGCTCGACTACGAAGGCGGACTGACGCTCGCCGACGCCGAGTTCAGAGACGTGGATCATCTCAACGCAGCCGGCGTCGCCAGAGTCTCGCGGCAGCTCGGTCAGGATCTGGGCCTGCTCGTGGCCGAGGCGGCGCGGTGAGTCCGGGCACGGCCGCGGCGGCGGTTCCGGCGCGCCTGACGCCGCCGCCGGCGCTGCCGCCGCGGGTGCCGTTCGTCTACATCCTCGGCGCCGGACACTCGGGCTCGACGCTGCTCACGCTGCTCCTCGGCAGCCACCCGCGCATCTGCACGATCGGCGAGGTGAAGGCGCCGGCGATCGGCGCTCCGGACGAATACCCGTGCTCGTGCGGCGAGCGCATCGCCGCGTGCCGCTTCTGGCGCGAGCTGTCCCGCGAGGTCGCGGCGCGCGGCGCCAGGCTCGACATCGCCGGCGGCGCGACCGACATCCGGCGCGCGCCGACGGCCTACCTGCGCCGCCTGTTGCGGCCGCTGCACCGCGGGCCGGCGGTCGAGGCGATTCGCGACGCGGCACTGCGGCTCTCGCCGGAGTGGCGCGGTTTCCTCGATCGCTTCCAGACGCTGCACGCGGCGGTCGTCACCGCCGCGTGCACGATCACCGGCAAGGACGTCTTCGTCGATTCCTCGAAGACCGGCGTGCAGCTGAAATATCTCCTGGCCAACCCGCGCCTCGACGTCAAGGTCATCCGTCTCGTCCGGGACGGCCGCGGCGTGTCCCTGAGCTACCGCGCCTCGGAAGGATTCACCTTCGAGGCCGGCGCCCGCGCCTGGCGCCGCGCCAACGAGGAAGCGGACAGCGTCGTCGCGGCGCTGCCGCGCGAACGCTGGTACGATCTCCGCTACGAGACTCTGTGCCGCGAACCGGAAGCGACGCTCGCCGCGCTCGCCGCGTTCATCGGCGTCGAGCCGCTGGACCTGCGCGCCTACTCGGCGGGGCCGATCCAGCACGTGCTCGGCAACAACAAGGCGCGGCTGCGCGCCGACGAGATCCGTCTCGACGAGCGCTGGCGTCGCACGCTGACGCCGGAGGACCTGCACCTGTTCGATCGCGTCGCCGGCGACGTCAACCGCCGGTACGGGTACGACGGATGAACGGCGCGATGCCGGCGCGCGCTCGCGGCCTCCGCGGCTGGGTGGCCGCCGCGGTCGTCGGCGCGTGGTACGCCGGCACGATCCTCCTGACCCGCCTGTGGCCGCGGAGGCGCCGCCCGCGGCCGCCGTCCGGCTGCGCGGTCGTCGTCGGCACGTTTCACAACCTCGGGTGGTACCTGTCGCACATGGCGCCGCTGTCGCGCGCCGGACTGCGGGAGATCGTGGTCGTCAGCGACGGCGAACTGCCCGCGCTGCCCGGCGTGCGGCACGAGCCGCCGCCCGCGTGGCTGGCCACGGCGGTCGGACGAACCCTCGCCAAGTTCGTGTGGACCGTGACCATCGGCCGCCGCACCCGCGCGGATGTGTTCATCGGGTTCCATGTGATTCCGAACGGAACGATTGCGCTCGCCGCGGCGCGCCTCACGGGCGGCCGGTCGTGTTATCAGATGACCGGCGGCCCCATCGAACTGATCGGCGGCGGCTATCAGGCGACGGAGAACCAGGTGCTCGGCCGCCTGCGCGCACCGTCGCGGATGCTCGAGCGTCTGGCGCTGGCCGTCACGGGCGCGTTCGATCTCGTCGTCGTCCGCGGCACGTCCGCGCGGCGATTCGTCAGCGATCGGACGTCGGCCCATGACGTGGCCGTGATTCCCGGCAGCGTCGACCTCGCGCGCATCGCCGCGCCGCCGGCGCACCGCCGGTACGACCTGATCTTCGTCGGCCGGCTCGCGCCCACCAAACAGCCGCTGCAGTTCCTCGACATCGCCGCGGCGGTGCGCCGCATCCTGCCTGCGGTCCGCGCCTGTATCGTCGGCGGCGGTCCGATGATGGATGCAGTCGAGGCGCGAATCGCGGAGCTCGGCCTTCAGTCCTGCGTGGAGGTGACGGGAACCGTCCCCAACGCCCTGCCGTCTCTCCTGAGCGCGCGGGTCTTCATACTGACATCGCGCAGTGAAGGCTTGTCGATTGCCATGGCGGAGGCGATGATCTGCGGTGCGGTCCCGGTCGTCGCCGACGTGGGCGACCTTGGTGACCTCGTCACCGAAGGCGAGACCGGGTTCCTCATCGAGCCAGGCAACATCGCAATGTACGCGGAGCGTGCCGCGGCGATCCTGCAGGACCCCGGGCGCTGGACCCGGATGTCGGAGGCCGCAGCCCGCCGCGCCCGCGAGTACAACGGCCTGGAGCACGTGTCGCAGCTGTGGCGCGCGCGCCTCGGGGCGCTTGGCGCTGCTGAGACGCCGCCGGCCGCCGCGCTGGCCGCGTCCGACCCTCCCCTCGCCGCGAAAGAGCAGGACGGCCGATGATCCGCTACACGGCCCTCTGGCTCTTCGTGTTCGGCCTGATCTGGTACGCGTGGAAGCGCGACTGGGTTCGATCGCTGTGCGCGCTGGTCGCGATGCTGGCGGTACTCGAGCGGCCGGACATGCCGAAGGAGATCTTCGGGATCAACGGCCTCAACCCGTTCAACCTCGGCTTCCTCGGCATCTGCGGCGGGTGGCTGGCGGCGCGGCGGCGCGAAACCAACACGTGGGACGTGCCGCCGATCATGACGGCGCTGCTGGTGCTCTACCTGCTCGTCACGACGGTGTCGACGGCGCGGCTGCTGCTCGACCCGTCGTACCTGGTCATCTACCAGCGTCCCGATTTCCTCGTGTCGTCGATGCGCGAGTTGATCACCGACTACGGCGTCAACACCTTCAAGTGGCTGCTGCCGGCCCTGCTGCTCATCCAGGGCTGCCGCGGCGAGGAACGCTCGCGCTGGGTGGTCATGGGCGTGCTGGCGATGTATGCGGTGCTCGCGATTCTGGTGATCAAGCAGATGCCGCTCGGGTATCTGCTCGACGGCGAGGCGCTGCAGCAGCGCGCCGCCAACATCCTGCAGCGGCGCGTCGGATACCACCGCGTCGATCTCGCGACCATGTTCTCGGGCGCGGCGTGGGCGATGCTCGCGGCGCGGCCGCTGTTCAGCGACAGACGCATCCAGCTCGGGCTGGCCGGCCTGTTCGGCATCACCACGATCGCCCTGGCGCTCACCGGCGGTCGCACCGGCTACGCCACGTGGTGCGTCGTCGGGCTCGCGATGTCGATGCTGAAGTGGCGCAAGTACCTGCTGCTGGCGCCGGTGGCGCTGGCCGTCGTGCTGGTGGCGGCGCCGGGGATCTCACAGCGGATGCTGCAGGGGATTCAGGGCAGCAATACGGACAAGCACCTGATCACGTCGGGACGCAACGTGATCTGGCCGTTCGTGATCGACAAGATCCGCGAACGGCCGATCGCCGGCTTCGGGCGCCAGGCGTGGGTGCGCACGAACCTGCGCCTGCAGGCGGCGCTCAACACCGGCGAGAACTTCGGCCATCCGCACAACGCGTACCTGGAGTTCGCGCTCGACAACGGGTTGATCGGGATTTCCGTGCTGCTGCCGTTGCTGCTGTACGTGTTGTGGACCGCCCAGCGCCTCTTCCGCGATCCGGATCCGCTCCGCTCCGCTGCCGGCGGGCTGGCGTTCGCCATGACCTTCAGCTACGCCATCGCCGCCTTCGGCGCGCAGACGTTCTATCCGCGCGAAGGGACGGTCGGGATGTGGTGTTTCATCGCGCTGGCGATCAGAGTGGCGCGCGACACGTCGCGTGCGACGGCCAGCGCAGCCGTTCCGGCGAAGGCGAGCATGGGCAGCTTCCGCCCGTCGGCGCGTCCAGGCTGGCGGCAGCCGTCAACGGGCGCCGCCGGACAGGTGCCGCGGCCGCGCCCCGCCGGGCTCCGGCCGGGAGCCCGCGTGCGGCAGTGGCCGCGCTGAACCGGCGCGAGCCGCACCCGGGTTGGCGTCAGCGGATGATACGAACGTTGGCGGGGGCCGCGGGCGGGTTGACGCCGTCCCCTTCGAGCGCGCCGACGTCCCATCGGCCGTCGGGACCCGGCCGCGACCGGCCGAGCGCGTCGTAGGCGATGCTCACACCGTAGGTCTGCTGATACGCAGAGTAGAGGGCCGAGGGCGCCGCATTACCGATCAGCGGGCTGCCGGGCCGCGGACGGAAATCCGCCGCGCCGACGTTGAGGAAGGACGGGTCCCCTTCGACACAGCCGGAGCAGCCGCGCGCCGCCGCGAACGAGGCGATCCCCGTATACATCACGCCCGCCCACGAGATGCGCGCCGGAGAGGCGAAGACGGAGTTGGCGACCGTCGATCCGTTGGTCGCGTTACCCGTCACTTTCATGTCGTCCGCCGTCCTGGCATAGACGACGTTGTTGATGTAGACGATCTTGTTGCCCACGTCGCCGCCGGATCGCTCCACCGCACGCGCCACGTCATAGAACGTGTTGTGCTCGATGTGGACGTCGTGCGCGCCGAAGGTCAGGACGCCGGCATTCTGGATGTTGCGGATGACGTTGCCGACCAGAATCGCGTACCACTGTGTGCGCACGCCGACGGTGCTGTCGGAAATCTCGTTGAACAGGATGAAGATCCGGTTGTTGACGCCGGTGCGGGCGTTGTCGTCGTTGACGACGATCGCGGTGCCGTCGGAGCCCGAGTACGCGTAGGTCGTCGGCCGGAAGCCCCAGCAGCGGTTCTGGGAAACGACGACGTCCTGCGCGGTCTTGATGTCGACCGCGTTCTCCCCTTCGCCGTGCATGCGGTTGCGCGCGATGTAAATCAGCCGCGCGAGCGTGCCGGTGCCCGAGTTGATCTGCACCGAGTCGCCGCCGTTGCTGTACATCTCGTTGTCCATGATCCACGCGCGCTCGGCGCCGGTGCCGACCAGCACGCCGTGGATGTCGTTCTCCACCGGATAGTTCGGGTCGCCGTTGTTGTGAATCAGGTTGCGCAGCACGACGATGTCGGTGTGCGCGCCGAGGTAGACGGCGCTGCCGCCGGGTGCCGGGGTCATGCCGCGGATCTCGTTGTCGCGGACCGACTGATGATGGCCGACCGGCGCGACCTGCAGATTCTCGATGATGAATCCTTCGAGGACGACGTAGGAGCCGATCAGCGCGATGTTGCGGTTGTTGACGGTGCCGACGATGCGGGGCTTGCCGACGCCGCGATAGAAAATCGGCGCCGTCACCGTGCCGTTGCCGCCGACCGAGATGTTGACGCTGGTCGAATACGGACCGCCGTGCACTTCGACCACCGACCCCGCGGCGATTGCCGTTGGAATGGTCTTGCGGGGGACGCCGGGCGTGCCGTACTGCACCGAATCAGTGGACGCCGCGGCCGTGTTGTCCACGTAGTAGAAACCGGGCGTTTCGCGCGTCCAGCTCGACGGCACTGCCGGGGCCGTCTCGCGGACGCCAAAGGCCGGCGCCGGCACGCCGAGCGGCGCGGTCCAGAACTCGGCCGATTGCGCAGACACCCACGCGGGAATCAGTACCAGAACCGCCGCTGCTGCCGCGCTGAGCGCCGCACGAATCGTTCTACGGGACATTCCGCCTCCTGCCTCAGGCGCCGCGAACGATTGCGCCTGAGCTCACCACCCTGTTGCTTCCTGCTGACCTGCAGCCTTGTGCAAGGGAAACGCCACATGCGGGTTTCCCTATGAAATGGGCAAAAACGCCCCGGAAATCAGCCTCAGCCGCTGGGTCGGCGGTTCTCATCAGGACGCAAGTCGCGCAATTTCTACATTTTGCGGCAACTGAAGGATGAAAGATCTGCCTAGCTCGGCCGCTGAATCGGGGGCTGGTCAATCACGAGATTGACACGAGAAACGCAGCATTGCGGCCGGGCTTGGCGGCATTACAGATTTTTCCAGCGCATCCTCGTAAGATAGGCGAGCACCCCAAGGAACGCGGCGATTGGTTCATTTGAAAAGAGTGCTCAAGGCGACGCTCGCCCGATCTCCGTTCTGGGAACTGAGCGCCGCCGTCAGAGCAGCGGGCTGTGCCGTGCTGACGTATCACCGGGTCGGCACCAACCCGCACGGTTTCAAGCACGTCCCGGAAGACACATTCCGCCGCCAGATGCTCTGGCTCAGCCGTCATTGCCGGCCGGTCGCTCCTCACGACTTCCGCGAGGCGTGCGTGGATGGAAATCGCCGCCGCCCTCCGGTCTTGATCACGTTCGACGACGGCTACCGGGACTACCGCAGGGTCGCGTACCCGATCCTGCGGGAGCTGCGCATTCCCGCCATCAACTTCGTCGCCACGCAGTTCGTCGAGGATGGCGAGGCGCGGTTCTGGTGGGACCAGGTGGACCTCGCGGTGTGGGCGTCGACGCGCCCCGCCATCGAGCTGTTCTGGCGCGACGGGGAGCGGGTGACGCTGGACCACGCCGGCCGCGAACGGGTCCGCATGGACGTCCGCCGCTATGTCTGGAGCCGCCCCGACAGCGAAAAGCCGGCGACACTGGCGAGGCTGCTCGACGCGCTCGACGTGCGCCCGGCCGCCATCGCCATCGAGCGCCAGGTGATGACCTGGGAAGAGATCCGCGACGTCGGCGAGCTGACCACGATCGGCGGCCACACGCACACCCACCCGCTGATGTCCCGGGTGGACGGCGACCGGCTGCGGGAGGAAGTCGCCGCGTGCCGGGAGCGGATCGCACGGCACATCGGCGCGCCGGCGACGTTCGCCTACCCGGCAGGGGCGACGTCGGATGCCGCCAAGCGAGCCGTGCGCGACGGCGGCTTCGACCTGGCCTTCTGCACTGCGCCCGGCCTCAACGATCGCCGCACCGACTGGCTCGCGGTGCGGCGGTTCAACGCGCCGCGGGACGTCGATCGTCTCGCGTACCTTCTCTCGGGCCTCGCCTATCATTGAACAATGGCTGAGCGTGTTCTCGTCACCGGCGCCGCCGGTTTCATCGGAAGTCACCTGGTCGAGCGTCTGGTGCGCGAGGGCTACGCCGTGCGCGCCTACGTCCACTACAACGCGCTGAGCCACTGGGGGCATCTCGAGAAGCTGCCGCCCGACGTCCTGGGGCACGTCGAGATCATGCCGGGCGATCTCGCCGACAGCTTCATGGTGGATCACGCGGTCAGCGGCTGCGCCCTGGTCTTCCACCTCGGCGCGCTGATCGGCATTCCGTACTCCTACACGGCGCCGGCCGCCTACGTCGCGACCAACGTGACCGGCACGCTCAACGTGCTCCAGGCCTGCCGGCGCCACGGCGTGCGCCGGCTGCTGCACACGTCGACGAGCGAGGTCTACGGCACCGCGCAGTACGTGCCGATCGACGAACGGCATCCGCTCGTCGGCCAGTCGCCGTATTCGGCGTCGAAGATCGCCGCCGACAAGCTCGCCGAGAGCTTCTTCCTGAGCTTCTCCACGCCGGTCGTCACCGTGCGGCCGTTCAACACCTACGGTCCGCGGCAGAGCGCGCGCGCGGTGATTCCGACGATCATCTCGCAGGCGCTGAAAGGACCCGACGTTCAACTCGGGTCGACCGAGACGGTCCGCGACTTCACCTACGTGGAAGACACCGCCGCCGGGTTCCTCGCCGCGGCGCGCGCCGCGGACGTGGAAGGGGAGGTGCTCAACCTGGGCACCGGCGAGGCGGTCACGGTCGGCGAGCTGGTGCAGCGCATCGGCAAGATCGTCGGACGCACGCTCGCCGTGCGGCAGGACCCGGTGCGGATCCGCCCCGCGGCGAGCGAGGTCGGCCGGCTGATCAGCGACAACCGCCGCGCGCGCACGCTGCTCGGCTGGGCGCCGCAGGTCGGCCTGGACGCGGGACTCGCGCGAACCGTGGACGCGATCGCCGCGTCGCTCGGCGAGTACAAGACCAACGTCTACGGCGCCTGACGCGGGGCATATGAACGCACCCGATCCCGAAAACGTCACCGTCGCGCTGCTCACCGGCGGGCGCGGCACGCGGCTCGCGCCGCTCACCACCGTCTTTCCGAAACCGCTCGTGCCGCTCGGCGACAAGCCGGTGCTCGAGATCCTGCTGCGGCAGCTCGCGCGGCATTCCTTCCGCAACGTCATCCTGGCGACCGGCTACCTGTCCGAGCTGCTGATGGCGGTGGTCGGCGACGGCAGCAAGTACGGCGTCGCCGTCTCTTACCAGCACGAAGACACGCCCCTCGGCACCGCCGGCCCGCTCGCGCTGCTGCGCGATCGGCTGAGCGATCCGTTCCTCGTCATGAACGGCGACCTGCTGACGACCCTGAGCTTCACGTCGCTGCTGGCGCACCACGTGCGCGAGAAGAACGACGCGACCGTCGCGGTGTTCCCGCGCGAGGTCAAGGTCGACTTCGGCTTGATCGAGAGCGACGCCGAGGGCCGGTTCACCGGCTACCGCGAGAAGCCGGTCTACCGGTTCGAGGTGAGCATGGGCGTCTACGCGATGAGCCGCTCGGTGCTGCAGTACGTGCCCGACGGCGAGCGGCTGGACATGCCCGACCTGATCGCGCGCGTCCACGCCGGCGGCGGCCGCGTCGGCTGCTACCGCGAGAACTGCTACTGGCTCGACATCGGACGGATGGACGACTACGCCACCGCGCAGGATCAGTTCCAGCGCAACGCCGCGATGTTCCTCGGTCCCGACACATGAACGAATCCGTGTGGATCACCGGCGTATCCGGGTTCACGGGACGGCACCTCACGGCGTTTCTCCATCGGCTCCCCTCGCGTCCGCGCCTCATCGGCCTCGATCTCCGTGCCGCGTCCGTGCCGCATCTCGACGCGCTGCACGGCATCGACATCGGCGACGCCGCCGCGATCGGCGAGCTGGCGCGCGCCGAGCCGCCGACGCGGGTGATTCATCTCGCCGGGCTGATGCCGCCGGCGGCCGACGCCGACATGTGGCGTGCGAACGTGGGCGGCACCGGGTCGCTGCTGCATGGGCTCCACGCCGCGCGCGTCCCGATCCGCCGCATCGTCAGCATCGGATCGGCCGCCGAGTACTCGAGGGACGCGGCCAGTCCGCTGACCGAGGACGCGCCGTGTGCCGGCGCGTCCGCTTATGGCGTCACGAAGGTGGCGCAGACGCTCCTCGCCCGCCATCTCGGCGCCCAGTTCGGCTTCGCGGTGGACGTCGCGCGTCCGTTCAATCTCCTGGGACCGGGCCTGCCCTCCCATCTGGTTGCCGGATCGCTGGTGCGGCAGTTCGTCGAGGCGGATTCCGGCGCGGTGCGCGTCGGCAACACGCATACGGCGCGCGATTTCGTCGACGTGCGCGACGCCGTCCGGGCCTACTGGCTGCTGGCGTCGCGGGACGGCGCCGGCGGCGTCTTCAACGTCTGCTCGGGCGCGCCGACGACAATCGGGCGGTTGGTGCAGACGCTGCAGCGCCTCTCCGGACGCGAGATCCGCATCGAAACCGATCCAGCGCGGGTCCGCCGCGACGACCAGGCGGAAGTCTACGGCTCGGCTGCGCGGCTCAGCGCCGCGACGGGCTGGGCGCCCCAGATTCCGCTCGAGCGATCGCTCGGCGACATGCTGGAGCCGGCTTGACGCCGCTCCGCATCTGCATCGTCGGACTGAAGTGCTACGACCTGCTGGCGGAACGGGCGCGGCCGCGGTACGTCGGGGGGGCGGAGCGGCAGCAGGTGCTGCTCGCGCGCGGACTCGCCGCGCGGGGCCATCAGGTCACGCTGGTGACGCTGGATCACGGGCAGGCGGACGGGACGTCGCACGCCGGCGTGACGGTGCGCCCGGCCTACGCGGCCGCGGTCGGCGTGCCGGTGCTGCGCTTCTTCCATCCGCGCTGGACCGGGCTGGTGCGCGCGATGCGCCGCGCGGATCCCGGGATCGTGTATCAAATGGGCGGAGACGCCGAGACCGGGCAGGTGGCGCTCTGGTGCCGCGCGTCCGGCCGATCGTTCGTGTTCGCTCTGGCGTCCGACGCCGACGTCGACCCGGCGCTGCCGCTGCTGCGCACGCGGCGGCAGCGGGTGCTCTACCGCGCCGGGCTCCGGCGCGCGCGCGCCGTGGTGGCGCAAACCGAGGCGCAGCGCAGCCAGCTGCGCGCCGCGTTCGCGGTCGAGTCGACGGTGATCCGGAACACCTCGCCGGATCCGGGCTTCGCCGAGGACGGGTACCGGCAGCGTGCGGGGAATGAGCATCCCCGGCTGTTGTGGGTCGGACGGTTCGTTCCGGTGAAACGGCTCGAGGTGCTGCTCGATCTCGCCGCCGCCGAGCCGGGCTGGGACTTTCACGTGATCGGATCCGCCCCCGGCAGCGATTACGGGCGCAGCCTCGAAGCGCGGGCGGCGGCGCTGCCCAACGTGACGCTCCACGGCGGCATCAGCGACGCCAGCCTCGACGAGCAGTATCGCCGCGCCAGCGTGCTGCTCTCCACCTCGAGCGTCGAAGGGGTGCCGACGACGTTTCTCGAGGCGTGGGCGCGCGGCCTGCCGGTGGTCTCGACGCTCGATCCCGACAACGTGATCGCGTCGTGCGGCCTGGGAGCCGTCGCGGCGCCGGACGGACTCGCCGCGGCAGTGCGCGCGGTGATGTCGCAGGACCCCGCCGCGCTGTCGCGGCGCATCCGCGCCCACTATCTCGCGACGCACACGGTCGACGCGTACGTCGCCCGGCACGAGCAGCTGTTCCTGTCGCTCAGACGGTAGCGCGGGCGCCCGCGCCCAGCCGCTGGTACAACGCGACGGTCGCCGCCGCGACCGCGTCCGCGTGCCAGCGCTCCCGCGCGCTCCGGCGCGCCGCTGCGCTCATCGCCGATCGCAGCGAGGCGTCGCGCAGCAGCCGTCCCAGGCGATCGGCGATCATCTCCGGCTGCGCCGGATCGATCAGGAAGCCCGTGCGCCCTTCCTCCACCATGTCAGGGATGCCGCAGGCGTCCGTGGCGACCACGGGTACGCCCGCCGCCAGCGCTTCGGCGATCACCATCGGCGCGTTCTCCTGGAGCGACGGCAGCACCAGGGCGCACGCCCGGCTCAACTCCTCGCGGATGCCTTCGCGCGGGACGCTGCCGAGCAGCCGCACGTGGGGCGCGAGCTGGTGGGTGCGGATGTACTCGTCGATTCGCGCGGCGTACGCCGGGTCGGACGCGGCGCCCGCGGCGTGCAGCTCGATCGGCTGGCCGGCGCGCGTCAGCAGGCGGACGGCTTCGAGCGCGGCGAGCAGGTTCTTGCGCGGGTTGAGCCATCCGGCGAACAGGACGCGCCCCGCGACCTCGCGGCGCGCCACGGTGAAGAACTCGCTGCTGATCGCGTTGGGAATCTCCGCGATCTCGGCGCGCGAGACCCGGCGCAGCATCCGCGTGACGTAGGGGGCGATCGACACGAGATGCCGGTGCGGGCCGATGCCCGCCTGCTCCGCCAGCCGCCACAACGGCGCGCGCAGGCGCCAGGCGCGCCGCCGCTCGGTGCGCAGATTCAAGCTGTCGAACCCGTGCACCGTGAACACCACCGGCACCGTGTAGCCGCGCGCGCCGAACCCGTAGGTCTCCTGAAAATGGACGACGTCGGGATGCAGCGCGCGGATGTACGAGTCGATCGCGCGGCGGCCCGGACCGACGAAGACATCCGCGAGCATCGGCCACGTGCTGCGCGGCAGGCGGTGCACGGTGACGCCGTCGTGGACGGAGACCCGCGGCCGCTCGACGCCGCGCTCGAGGGTCACCACGTGGACGTCGACGTCGCCGCGCGCGGCGAGGCCGGAGACGAGGCCGACCGTCGCCGACTCGACACCGCCCCTGGGCCGGCCGGGCTGCTCGGGGAACCGACTGCAGATTGCGACGCGAATGGGCCGGGCGCCGCCGCTCACCGGCGCTATCGCTTCTCGACCAGCACGGGGGCCGACCATCGGCTGATCAGATTCTTGGGCCCGTCCTTGGCGACGGCGATCAGCCGCAGCTGGTGGACGCCGTGAGGAATCGGCGGCAGCTTGCCGCTGCACACGAATGGACCGCCGGCCGCGCCCCGGGCCTCGCAGCGTACGTCCTCGACGTCGCGCGGCCACTGGCCGATGACCGCCATGTAGCGGAATCCCTGCACCTCGGCGAGCGATTTGCCCGCCTGGTCCCACTCCACCCGCTCCTGGCCATCCAGGCGCGCCGGCTCGGGACCCGAGCGCCTGGGCGATTCGCTCTGCGCGAGCGCCGGGCTCCTGCGGCAGGCGCCGAGCGTGATCCCGCCGGCGAACAGACCGGCGAGGATTGCCGCGGCGGCGCACCGCCGGCCGCCGTCCCGGAACCCGAAGCTCACTGGCCTCCTTCGCGCGGATGAAGACGGAGGATGACGCCCCCCGCATCCGTATCGGCTCCGGAAGCAGCCGGCTGCACGCGGCCGGCAGCGGCCACGAACACGCTGCCGTATTCGTCCACGGTCATCGCACTCACCCGTCCGGCGTCGCCGAGCGAAATCTCGATCGACGCCCTGGCGGGCGTGCTCACATCGATCGCCTGCAGCGTCGCGCCGGCGGTGCCGACGAGCATGCGCCCGGCGAACGCGGCGATCGCCGTCCCGCCGTACCACGTCATCGCAACGGGACGCTCGGCCGCTGCCCACGCGTGCACCGGGTCCCCCTCGCGCCGCGCGGCCTCTGGACGAAGCCTCGTCAGCACGCGCGGGCCGTCCGGCGCGGTCATGGCGTAGACGTCGCCGCTGTCGGACGCCAGGTCCAGAGCGGTCACGTGCGGAACCACGGCGATGACGCCGTCCCTCGACGTGCTGCTCTCCGGCGTGCCGCCGCCGGCGTCGAGGCGATACACCCGATCGGCTGCCGCGATGGTCAGCGCGCCGTCGCGCGCGACGCGAACGATCGCCGCGCCTCCCGGCAGCGCCGAACCGATGGTGACGAGCGTCGCCAGCTCGCCGATGCGCCCGCCCACTTCACGGCCAGTGACGAGACGGTACGCGATCCCTTCCGGCACGGGCGCGCTGTAGACGAAGTACAGGCGGCGGCTCTTCTCGAAATCCGGCGCCACCGCGATCGAGAGGAGCGCAAGCGGCGCCGTGTCGCGCACCGCCTCCGGCAGCACGAGCGCGGGATCCCCCAGCGCGCCGCGGCGCAGGATGCGAATGATGCCCCGGCGCTGGGCGACGAAGACGCCGCCGCCGGGCGCGGCAGCGAGATCCGTCACGTCGCGGACGCCGCGGGCGACGACGTCGATCGACGGACGCGCGTCGTCCGCCGCGGCGGGGGCGTCCGCCGGCGCCGGTTGCGCGGCGGCGCTCGGCGTCACGGTGGACGCGCCGGCCGCGAGCATGTTCACGATGATGGCCGGCGAGCGAGCACCTTCGATGAAGCCGGCGGTCGTCTGGCGCACTGCCGCGAGCTGCAGCAGATGCCGTCCCGGACTCATGGGCGGCAGCGATGCGGAGCACGAGGCGGTGCTGCCGCCGCCGGTGCACGAGGTATTGCCGAGCATGGCGCGCGCGCCGTCGATGAACGCGACGAAGGCGAAGGTGCCGACGTCGGCGCCGGAAAGGCTCTGTTCCCACGCCAGCCGCTCGCTGCCGTTGAGCGTGACTTCGCCGGGAGACGGCGCCGGCGGCGGCGGCGGCGGTGGCTCGTCGGGATTCTGTGACTGCGGCCGCGACCCACACCCCGCAACCAATGCGAGGAGGAGCACGACGGCGGCGGCGGGTTTCACACGAGGACCCTGTCGAACATTGCCGGCAGCCCCTGCACGCCGGCCGCGGCGTAGGCCGCTGTATGCACTGTAGCCGGATCGGCCCAGTCCGCACCAGTGGCCAGCGACGCGTAGCTGTTGGCGCCGTAGCGCTCGACCAGGCGCTCGCGCCATCGGGGTTCGACCGGCGAGTCCGGCGCGGGCATCAGCGTGACGACGTGCGCCGTCGCCGGGAGCGGCCCCGCGGCAATGTCCACGGCGCGGATCTGCGCCTCGAGATCGCGCCCGAGCCGCATGCCGAGGACGCAGTTCTCCTTCCGCTCCGCGTCGGCCGGAGCGCGCCGCGACGGGTCCGTCAGCCACTCCTGCTCGAGCTGGCGCAGCCGATCGAAGTAGGCGCTGCCCGACACGACCGGCTCCCACATCGTCAGGATGTCGACATCGGTGCGGGTGAGGCAGGCGAGCCACGCCAGCGCCGCGCCGAAGCGCAGCCCGACAATCGACACGCGCGGCGTGCCGGACCGCCGCTTCAGCTCCTCGATCGCGGACGCGATATCCGCCTGCCAGCGGGCGATCGTCGCCGTCGACGAGTCGCCGTGCGAATCGCCCGTGCCGTAGTAGTCGAAGCGCAGCACGGAGAACCCGACGCGGGACAGGGCCACGGCGATGTTGCGGAACGCGCGATGGACCCGGAAGTACTCGTGGCCGATCGGCAGGCAGAGCAGGATCGCGCCGGGCCGCGGCCGCACGCGCGCCGCCGGGTGAAAGACGCCGAAGAGGGATCCATCCGGACCGAAATACAGGGGCTCGGATTGAACGGGACGAGAGGGTCGCGAAGACATCGTCGAGGGCGTGAACGGGGCGACGGGACTCATCGCCGCACCCATTGTTCCACGCCGGTCTGGAACTGTCGACGGCTCACCGCCATGGTGAGGCTGTGATCGCCGCGCGGCAGCATCAGCGTCTGCACGTTGCCGCCGCGGCCCAGGTGGCGCCCGAGAATCGCTTTCAGGTACTCGAGGCCGAGATCGTCCTCCGAGCAGGCGAGCAGCAGGCGCGTGCCGCGCGCCTGAAGACTGGCGAACTGTCCCGCGAGGCCGTCGGCAACCTGTGCGACCGACTCGTTGCGCGTGACCAGCGATTCGGCCCGCCGCTTCATGATCCCGGCCAGCAGCCGGTACTGGCTCTTGCCGGTGAGCGCCTTGCGCCAGCTCTGGAGACTGAACAGCTTCTGCCGCCAGTACTTCCGCGCCTTGGCCCTGCTGACCACGTAGTCGTTCCACTCGGCCGAGGAGACGAACCCCTGCGGGTTGATCAGCACCGCGCCGCAGACGCGCTGGTCGGCGACCGCGGTGTTGAACGCGACCACCGCCCCGGAGCACAGCCCGCCGGTGATGAACTCCGACACGCCGTAGTCCGCGGTGATGGCGGTCATCACCGACTGCGCTTCCATCACCGCGGCGCGCTCGAACGGGGTGTTGTCGCGCCGCGACTCGCTGTCGCCCAGTCCCGACAGATCGAGGCGCACGACGACGAACCCGCGCGCGGCGAGCCCGCGCGCGATTTCGACGTGCATGCGGTTGGGACCGACGCGGTGCACCACGCCGGCGTTCATGAGCACGACCGCGGCGCGCGGTGTCACCCCCGCCGGCGGCTCGGTCACGATGCCGACGAGGGTGTTGTCGTCGCCGAATCGCCGGGCGCGTTCGGTGACCTCGGCGTCCGCCGCCGCACCCTGTTGGCGGCTGTCGGCGATGGCCGTCGCGGAGGCGTGCTTCATACGAGGCGTTCCCTGGATGCAGCTTACGGCGTGCCGCCGGGCGTGGTGTTGATCACCGCGTAGTCGGCGCAGATCACGCCGCCGGTGCTCGTGCTCAGCGTCGACAGCGCGACCACGCGGCCGACGGGCGCGAGCGAGATCGGGATCGACGTCGACACGGCCGGCGCGATCGGCGGCAGCGCCGCGGACCACAGCAGATACGGCACGTTGTTGACGTACAGGTACTTGTTCCACGTCGTCGCGGTCGGCGCGCCGATCGTGAAATTCATCGTCAGCGTGTTGTTGGCGTACGCCAGCGAGACCGACTGGGTGCACGCGGGCAGCGCGGCCGGATTGGGCGTCGCCAGGAAGCCGCAGCCCCGGGCACACTCGGGCGACTGATAGCTGCCGACGACCTGGCCGCTGTCGTTGATCGCCCGCGCCAGCGAGGCGGTCGCGCCGGCGAACGGCACGGTGAACGACCGGAACGAAGCGAGGCTGGTGACGACGTAGCTCGACTTGAGCGTGCCCTGCTGGCTCCAGCCGGTGATCACGTGGCTGTTGTTGATGCCGCCGGCGTAGGTCTGGAGCGCGCCCGGGTAGTTCAGCGAATTGAAGATGCCGTTGAAATACCAGTAGCCGCGAAGGCGGTTGAGCGCATCCACCCAGGTGCCGGTGATCACGCCGTAATCGTTGATGCCGAAGGTGTAGGTCTTCGGGGCGCCGGGGAAATCGAGGCTGGTGTAGGTGCCGCCGTCCTTCACGAAACCGTGATCGGGCGTGCCGTAGCCGGCGTTGTAGATGCCGACCACCTGCCCGAGATTGTTGATGCCCCGCCCGTCCGTTTCGTTGAGCGGATAGTCGAACTCGGTGAAGACGCCGTTCTGATAGATGAACCCGTGATACGGACCCAGCGGGTTCGTCAGCGAGTATCCGCCGGTGAGCTGCCCGGCGGCGTTGATGCCGAACACGTAGGTGTAGAGCGCACCGGGATAGTCGATCGTCGTATAGGCGCCGGCGCTGTAGACGAACCCGTGAACGAAGCCCTTCGCGTCCGCATAGGTGCCCGCGACCGCTCCCGAATTGTTGACGCCCGTGGCCTCCGTATACGTGGAGCCCGGCACGTTGACCTTCACGAACGTGTAGCTGTTCGACTGCCCCGCGGCGGGCGCCGCGCCCGCGAGCACGACGGCTACCACGAGGCAAACCTGAGCCCGGACGGCTCGCATTGAACGCTTGATCACATCTCCTCCGTCTGCAGCGCTATTGGATGACGGCCGGTCGCCCCGCACCGGCGACAAAAGTCGCCGATCCGCTGGACTTCCAGCCACAATTCAGCCTTCTTCCGACCACGTGCCGAGCTGGTCCGCAATCGCCATGCCCGGCGACGCGTACCGCGGACTCCAAAACTGTCAGTACTGGGCGAGCGTCCCGGCGTAACGCGCATGCCTGAACGCCCAGGCAAAGAGCACCATCGACACCACGAACAGCACCAGCGTGAAGGCGGCGAGGACCACCACGTCCCCCATCACCGCCGGCAGGGGCACACCGTCGATGAACAGCCGCCGGATCGAGCGGAGGCCGTAGGTGAGCGGCACCACCGCCGACAGGGCCGCCAGCCATGACGGAATGACGTTGGTGGGGTAGTACACCCCGCCCAGCAGCATGGAGCCGGCAACAATCGCGGTGGGCAGCGGCCCGGTGGTGCGGAACGCCAGGACGCAGGCTGCCGCGACGATGCCCAGGGGCACGTACGCGAGCACGGTCAGCACCAGCACCAGTGCGGTCGGCAGCGCCTTGCTCCACACGATGTGCGCGCCGAGCGCCCACGCGCCGATGAGCAGCAGCACGGTGCGGATCAGCGTCCAGGTGAAGGCCTGCCCGAGCATCCCGGTCAACAGCGACGGCAGCGAGATCGGCGTCGCCAGGACCGCTTCGAGCGATCCGTTGCCGATGTCGGTGGTGAACGAGGTGTGCAGCGCGCTCGTCGCGGTGTTGACGAACGCCATGGTGACGAGACCGACCACCAGGAAGGCGAAGTACTCCTGCCCCTCGCCGCTGATCTTTCCCGCCATCATCGGCTGCATCGCGCGGCTGATGAAATAGATCGGCACGATCGACACGACCAGTCCCAGGGTCGAGAAGATCAACTGCAGCCGGTAGCTCAGCACGATCAGCCACCGGGCCCGAATCAACGCCATCGCCTCACGCATTGCTCTGCTCCTGGGCGCGGCTGCTCTGCTGCACGCGCTCGATCAACTCGGCGAGCGACACCTGCATCGGCTCGAACCGCGCGACCTCGACATGCCGCGACACCAGCGACGCCAGCACGCGCGCCGCCGCCGACGGACCTCCCGGCAGCCGCATCTCCATCACCGTCCAGCCGTCGTCTTCCACCGAGGTCTGCCGCACGTCGAGCACCTGCCCCGACGCCGCCAGCTCGTCGAGCGCGGCGCGGCCGGTCGCGCGCACCCACACGCGATAGCGCTCGTCGGTGAACGCCTCGGCCAGGCGCGAGGCGCGGCCGGTCGTGAGCAGCCGTCCGCGGTCGAGAATCGCCACCCGGTCGCACACGTTGAACGCCTCTTCGGCGTTGTGCGTGGCGAGGACGACGGTGCAGCCCTGCCCGCGGCAGACATCGTCCTTCAGGACGGTGCGCAGCGCGCGCGCCGAGAGCGGATCGAGCCCGCGCGTCGGTTCGTCGAGCAGCAGCACGCGCGGACGGGCGAGCAACGCGCGGGCAATCAGCAGCCGCTGCTTCATCCCGGACGAGAACTGCCCGGTCGTCTTGGTGCCGGTATTCGCCAGGCCGACGACGTCGAGCACGTGCTCGATTCGGCTCTTCATCTCGGCCTTGGGCACGCCGTAGAGCACCGCATAAAGGCGCAGGTTCTCCCAGGCGTCGAGACGCCAACGCAAGCTGCGCTCGTCGGCCACGACGGGGACGAGCTGGCGGCGCACCTCGCGCACCTGGCGCACGCAGTCGAAGCCGTTCACCAGGGCGCGGCCGCTGTCGGGAATGATCAGCGTCGCGAGAATCTTGAACAACGTCGTCTTGCCGGCGCCGTTGGGGCCGAGCAGGCCGAAGAATTCGCCGCGCTCGATGGTGAAGCTCACGTCGGTGAGCGCCTGGGCGTAGTTGTGGGTGAACGGCGACTTCAGGATCTGCGCCCACGTGCGCCGCAGTGCGAACCGCTTGTTCAACCCCTCGAGCGATACCGCGACGGACGCGGCCGTCTCGCGGGCGGCGGCGACTGGCGGAGCGAGCGCGACCACGCTCGAGACGGAATCCTCAGTTGTAGCAATCATGTGTGTGTTCACGCGCGCACCGTGGCGACCCCGGCGGTGTGTCCCTGCCGCGAGTCGACCAGCGCGGCGAGCTGGCTGGCCGTCTGGAAGATGAACTCCTCGATGGTGACCCGGATCCCGGTCTGCTCCTCTATCCGGCCGATCACCTGGATGGCGGTGAGCGAGCTGCCGCCGAGATCGAGGAAACTGTCGTAGATCTGCACGCCGGAGATCCCGAGGACGCTCTCCCAGATCGCGAGAACGCGCCGTTCCGTCGGCGTGAGCCCGTCGTCCACGATTGCCGCCGGCGCCGCCGGCGACGCCGACGCCGCGGCGTCCGATGCGGCGGGCCGCGGCGCGACCGGCTTCGGCTCGGTGTGCTCGCGGATCCGCGCCGCGAGATCGGACGTGGAGACGAACACCTGGCCGAGGCCGCGGGCGCGCATCAGCCAGTCGAACACCGTGACGCCCTGCGTCGGCGTCATCGCCAGCCGGGCGAGCAGCGAGGTCTTCGGCAGCTCGCCGCCGAACGGCTGCCAGGCGTCCCAGTTCACGACCGACCAGCCGCTCGCCTCGGCCTGATTGCGCGCCTGCACGTAGGCGTCGACATACGCGTTGGCAGCCGCGTAGGCGGCGTAGCCGACGCCGCCGAGGACGACGGAGAGCGACGAGGCGACGAGGCAGAAGTCGGGGCGCCGGCTGCCAAGCGCGCGATCCAGCGCGCGCAGGCCTTCCGTCTTCGGACGGAAGTGCGCCTGCACGGCCTCGCGATCGAGCGCCGCGAGCGGGGCAAAGCCGGTGTCGTCCATCAGGCCGGCGGCGAACACGACGCCGTGTATCGGTCCGAACCGCTGCTCGGCGGCTTCGAATGCCTGCTGCAGTTGGCGTGCGTCGGCGGCGTCCGCCGCCAGCGATGCCACGACGCCGCCCATCTGCGTCAGCAGCCGCGCTCGCTGGATCCGCACCGTCGTCGGATCGTGCGCCGGGTGGGTCTCGAGCCAGCGGTTCCACTCGTTCTCCGGCGGCAGCGCGGTGCGCGACACGAGTGAGACCCGCGCCTGCACCACCTTGGCGAGATAGCAGCCAATGGAGACGCCGATCGTCCCGAAGCCGCCGACGATGACGTAATGGCCGCCCGGACGAAGCGCGTGCTGATACGCCGGCTCTCCTTTGAGGCGCTCGACGTCAGGAATCCAGCGGCGCCCGCCCCGGATCGCAACCTGCGGGTCGGGCGCGTCGGACAGCAGCTCGGTCACCAGCGCTTCGAGATCCGCGTGCGACAGGGTTTCGGAACCCGGCGCGATGTCGACGCGCTGGCACGCGACGTTCGGCTGCTCCTGCGGCAGCACCAGGCACGCCGCCGACATCGTCGCGCGCGCCGGAACGATCGGTTCCGCTCCGGTGACGGAATCGACCCCCGCGGTGACGACCTTGACGATAGCGGCGGCGGGTCCGACGCGCGACAGGGACGCCGCGAGGCGTCCGAGCGCGAAGAACCCGTTCTCGAGCAGGAGGCGCTCGTCGTGCGCCGCATCGGCGCGGCCGGCACTGCCCAGATGCAGGATTCGCGGCGCCGCGTCGTGAGCCGGCAGCGACGCGAACAGGCTGTCGCTGACGTCGGGCGCGACGATCAGGCGATCCGCGCCGATCCGCGCCCGCAGCGCGCCGACGATCTGCGCCGAGATCGGCGAGCCGTCCGCGATCACGACGCAGGAACCGGAAGCGGCACCCGGTGCCGCCGTTCCCCAGCCCGACGGCGTCGTCTGCGTCCAGCAGCGCACGTAGAGCCACTCCGACGGGAACGGGCTCTTCTCGTTGGCGCGGACGCGCGCGCGCTTCCGCTCGACCTCCTCCTCGTCCGGCTCGATCCAGTGGCGCTGACGTTCGAACGGATACGTCGGCAGCGGCACGCGTCGCCGGCGTTCACCGGCGTAGAAGGCCGTCCAGTCGATTTCCGCGCCGCGGCCCCACACGCGCCCGAGCGCATCGAGCAGGACCTCGTGGTCGGAGAGCGGATCCTGCGCGCCCGGCAGGCTCGCCGCAACCGCAACGTCGGGCGCCTGCGCGCGGGCGAGCGTCGCGAGCGTCCGGCCCGGCCCCACCTCGAGGAGGAAATCGAAGCCTGCGTCCACGAGCGTCTGGACGCCGGCCGCGAACATCACCGGGGCGCGCAGCTGCTGCGCCCAGTAGGCCGGGCTCGTGGCCTGCTGGTCCGTGATCCAGGTGCCGGTCACGTTCGAGATGAAGCGCCGCTGCGGCGCGCGCAGCGCGACCCGCGAGACGGCGGCGGCGAAGGCGTCGAGCACGGGATCCATGGACGCCGAGTGGAAGGCGTGCGAGGTGTGCAGGCGGCGGCACGCGACCCCCGCTTCCCGCTGACCGGCCTCGAATCGCTCGATTTGATCCGTCGGGCCGGACACGACGACGAGCGCCGGTCCGTTGATCGCGGCAATGCTCAACGCCGATCCCGATTCGAAGCGCAGCGTGTCGGCCGGCAGCGGCACGGCAGTCATCGATCCGGCCGGCATGTCCTGCATCAGCCGGCCGCGCGCGGCGACGAGCCGGATTCCATCGGCCGCGGAGACCACGCCGCTGAGCGCGGCGGCGACCCACTCGCCGAGGCTGTGGCCGATCGCCGCGTCGGCGTCGACGCCCCAGTGCCGCCACAGCTGCGCGAGCGCATACCCGACGGCGAACAATGCCGGCTGCGCCAGCGCGGTCGGCGTCAGCGAGGCGCCGTCGCGATCCGCCGTGAGCAGCGCGAGCAGATCGATCTCGCTGCCCAGCGCCGCGGCGCAGGCGTCGATCTCGCGGCGGAACACCGGTTCGGACTGGTAGAGCGCTCGCGCCATTCCGGCGTACTGCGCACCTTGTCCGGTGAACATGAAGGCGATCCGCGCCGGCTGCCCGTCGAACCGGTGCGTCGCGACGCGCTCGCCGCTCTCGAGCAGATCCGCGGCTTCCGCGGCCGTGCGGCAGGCGACGCTGCGCCGGTGCGGGAACACCGCCCGGCCGGTATGCAGCGTGAACGCCGCATCCGCCAGGTTCGAATCGGGCGTGCCGCGCAGATGCTCGACGAGACGGCTCGACGCCGCATCGAGCGCCGCCGCGGACCGGGCGGACAGCGTCAGCATCTGTGCCGGCCGCGAGGGGCTCGACGGCGGCACTGCCGGCGCCTCTTCGATGATGGCGTGCGCGTTCGTGCCGCCGATGCCGAACGAGCTGACGCCGGCGCGCCGGGGAACGCCCGGCGCGGCGCCGGCCGCCCAGGGCGTGGCGTCCGCGGCAATCCGGAACGGGGTGCGGTGCAGCTGCAGCTCCGGGTTCGGACGGCGGTAGTGCAGCGTCGGCGGAATCAGGCGGTGCTCGAGCGCGAGCACCGTCTTCATCAACCCGGTGACCCCCGCGGCCGCGTCGAGATGGCCGATGTTCGTCTTCACCGAGCCAATCAGGCAGCTGCCCGGCTTCCGGCGCGCGGCCTCGAACGCCTTCGCCATCGCCTGGATCTCGATCGGATCGCCGAGCGCCGTGCCGGTGCCGTGCGCCTCGACGTAGCCGATCGACTCGGCGCCGACGCCCGCGGCGGCGAGCGCCTCGACGATCACCTGGCTCTGTCCGGTGACGCTCGGCGCGGTGAACCCGACCTTCAGCGTGCCGTCGTTGTTGATCGCGGTGCCGAGAATGACCGCGCGGATCGCGTCGCCGTGCTCGATCGCATCCTCGAGCCGCTTCAGCGCGACGATGCCGGCGCCGTTGCCGAACACCGTGCCGGCGGCATCGGCGTCGAACGCGCGGCAGTGCCCGTCGGGCGAATAGACGCTGCCTTCGTGGAAGAAGTAGCCGTGGCGGCGCGCGACGTCGACTGCCACGCCGCCGGCGAGGGCGATGTCGCTCTCGAAGTTGAGCAGGCTCTGGCAGGCCATGTGGACGGCCACGAGGGACGTCGAACAGCCGGTCTGCACGTTGCACGCGGCGCCGCGCAGATTCAGCTTGTAGGCGACGCGCGCCGTCATGTAGTCCTTCTCGTTCGCCAGCACGGTCTGCAGGATGCCGGCCTTGTCGTCGAACACGCCGGCCGGCAGCAGGTTCCACGTGACGTAGCTGTCGAAGATCCCGCCGCCGAACACCGAGATCGCGCCGTCGTAGCGCCCCGGATCGTAGCCGGCGTCCTCGAGCGCCTCCCACGCGCATTCGAGGAACAGGCGGTGCTGCGGATCCATCAGCTCCGCTTCACGCGCCGGGATGCCGAAGAACGCGGCGTCAAACCGCTCCATGTCGACGAGCGCCGCCGCCGGCACGTGCTTCGGGTTGCCGAGATCGGCGGGCGACGCGCCGGCCGCCAGCAGCTCGTCGGCGGACAACCGGCGGATCGATTCGACGCCGTCGCGCAGATTGCGCCAGAACTGACCGGGCGCATCCGCGCCCGGCAGGCGGCAGCCCATGCCGACGATCGCGACCGCCGAATCGGGATGCGGCTGCGCCACGCTCAGGCCCCCAGCGCTTCCCCGGACCCGACGGCCCGCAGTTTCTTCTCCCGCCGCCGCTCGCCGCGGGCGCGGCTCGCGTCGAACGCGGCCGCCGGCGCGGCTTCCGCCTGCTGCGCCTGGAGCAGCGCCGCCAGCGCCGCGATCGTCGGCGCCTCGAACAGCGTCACCGCCGAGATCTTCGCGTCCAGCTGCTTCTTCACGGTGGACGTCAGCTGAATGCCGAGCAGCGAATCGCCGCCCAGCTCGAAGAAGCTGTCGTTCACCCCCACGCGCTCCAGCCCGAGCAGGTTCTGCCAGATGGCGGCGAGCTGCTTCTCGAGATCGGTGCGCGGCGCGACGAAGTCGGTCTGCAGGTTGGGGCGCGGCAGTCTCACGCCCGCAGGCGCGGCCGAGGCGTCCGTCTCCGGCGCGGCCGCCGCGGCGGCAATCTTCACCCACTGATCGAGGCGCGTCTGCAGATCGCCGGTCGAAACCACGACCTGCGGGCCGCTGTGGTGCGCCAGGATGCGCCCGAACGCATCGGCCCCTTCCGCGCCAGTCATCAGGAACCCAGTGACCGGCTTGCCCGCCGCCGCCAGCGCCGCTTCTTCCTCGGCGCGGATCCAGCCGTCCCAGTTCACCGTGATCCAGCGAGTCGGGCTGGTGCGCGTGCGCGCGCGCGCCGCCCCGTCGAGGAACGCGTTCGCCGAAGCGTAGGCGGCGTAGCGAAGTCCGCCCAGCGTCACCGACAGCGACGACACCAGCATGCAGAAGTCGAGCGCGCGCGGCCCCAGCGCCGCGTCGAGCGCGAGCAGGCCCGTCACCTTCGGCTCGAACTGCCGCTTCACGATGTCGTCGTCGGTCTCGAGGATGGTGCGGAAGGCGTCGCCGGTCACGAGGCCGGGCGCATGAATGACGCCGTTCAGCGGGCCGAACCGGGCTTCCGCCTGTGCCAACGCGCCGCTCAGCGACACCGGATCGGTGACGTCGGCCTTCAGTACCAGCACGTCGCCGCCCAGCGACTGGATCCGGCGCAGCCGCTGAATGCGCAGCGCCGTGAGGTCCTTCGGGTTGCGGCGGAGATACGCGTCCCACGCCGATTCGTCCGGCGGCACCGAGCGCGCGATCAGCACTAGCCGGGCCTGTGCCGTGCGCGCGAGATACTCCGCGAAGTTCAACGCGATGTCGCCGAGACCGCCGGTGATCGCGTAGACGCCGCGCGGCCGCAGCCCTGCGGCGCCGTCGGCCGCCGGCAGCGCGACCGGGCGGAACGTCTCGACCCAGCGATGGCCGCCGCGATAGGCGACGAACGGATCCGCGCCGGGCGTGGACGCCTCATGCAGGATGTCGTCGATCGCGCGCGGCTGCAGCGCCGCGTCCGCCGACGCCAGGTCGATGCTGACGCACGACAGGTTCGGATGCTCCTGCGGGATGACGCGGCAGACGCCGAGCGAGGTCGCCTTGCCGGCGCGCAGCGGCTCGTCGCCGGTGACGTCCTGCGCCCCGGTGGTCACCACGACGACACGGACCGTGCCGGCGTTGGCGTCGGCCAGCGCCTGCGTGAGCAGCGTGAGGCTCCAGAAGAGCACGTAGTGCTCGCGCTGCATCGCGATCGCCGAGGCGTCCTGCGGCACGACGTCGCCGGCGCCCCAGCAGTGCAGCACGCGATCGAACCCCGCATCCTCGGCGGCGATCGCCTTGAGCAGGTCGTCGTAATCGCGGCGCGAGAACGGATCGATCGCCCACTCGCCGGACGCGAGCGAACGGAAGGCCGTCCCCTCCCGCACCACGGTGACGCGATGGCCGGCGGCGCGCAGGCGCGCGACGCAGGCGTCAGCGACGCCGGCGGCGTCGGCGAACACCAGCCACGACGCCGGCGCGGCGAGCGGATCCACGTCCGCGCGGCGGACCGACGCGGCCCGCGTCCAGCCCGGAATGTAGAACCAGCGCGACACGTCGGCAATGCGATCGTGCTTCTTCTGTGCCGCGGCCGGGCGCGGCGCGGCTGCCGGCGCCGACGCCCGCGACACCCAGTAGCGCTGGCGATCGAACTGGTAGGTCGGCAGCGGGATGCGCCGCCGCCGCGCGCCCGCGTGATACGCAGTCCAGTCGATGCGCGCGCCGGCGATCCACAGCTTCGCGAGCGCCGCCGCCACGGTCGCCGCGTCCGCGGCCCGCTCCTGCGGACGCCGCAGCGACGCGACCGGGGCGGGAGCGCCGGCGCCCGCCTGGCGGCGCACCAGCGTGGTCAGCGCCTGGCCGGGCCCGACTTCGACGAACAGGCGATCGGGCGTGGCGAGCAGCGCGGCGACGCCGTCGGCGAACCGCACGGCTTCCCGAATCTGTTTCCCCCAATAGGCCGGATCGGTCGCCTGCTCGGCGGTGATCAGCGCGCCGGAGACGTTCGAGACGAACGGAATCGACGGCGCCGTGAGCCGCACCTGGCGCACCGCCCCGACGAACCGCGGCACGGCGGCGTCCATCATGCCGGAATGGAACGCGTGCGACGTCTGCAGCCGCTGTCCGTCGATCCCGTCGGACTGCAGCCGCGCGTGCAGCGCGTCGATGCGCTCCGCCGAACCGGAGACCACGCACATCGAGGGCGCGTTCAGCGCCGCGAGCCACAGCCCGTCGCCGAGCATCGGGCGCACCGAGGCTTCCGGCAGCGGCACCATCATCATGACGCCGCGCGGCATCTCTTCCATCAGCCGCCCGCGCAGCGCGACCAGCTTCAGCGCGTCGGTCAGCTCGAGGACGCCGGCGAGGCACGCCGCCACCCACTCGCCGACGCTGTGGCCGATCATCGCGTCGGGGCGGATGCCCCACGACAGATACAGCTTCGCGAGCGCGTACTCGATGACGAACAGCGCCGGCTGCGCCAGCGACGTCCGGGTCAGGCGCTCGCCGTTCGCGGCGGTCGCGCCGTCGGCGGGGAACATCACCGTCCGCAGATCCACGCCGAGGTGCGGCACGAGCTGCGCGGCGCAGTCGTCGACGATCGAGCGGAACAGCGGCTCGGCGTCGTAGAGGCCCCTGGCCATGTCGACGTGCTGCGAGCCCTGCCCGGGGAACATGAACACGACCTGCCGGCCCGGCCCGTCATACGCGCCGGTGAAGACGGCGTTGGCGTCGAGCGACTCCATCGCCGCCGCCGCCTCCTCCGTCGATCGGCAGACGACGGCGCGGCGCTGCGCGAAGGCGCGCCGGCCGACCTGCAGCGTGTAGGCCGCGTCCGCCAGGCCGGTGCGCGGATGGCGGCGCAGGTGTCCCGCAAGGTTCGCGGTCGCGCGGTTCACGCCGTCCGCACTGCCGGCCGAGATCGGCAGCACCTGCCACTCGCGGGCGGCGTCGGTCGGATCGGGTTCCGGCGCCTCTTCGAGGACGACGTGCGCGTTCGTGCCGCCGAAGCCGAAGCTGCTCACACCGGCGCGCCGCGGCGCCTCGGCTTCGGGCTGCCACGCCTTGAGCGCGGTGTTGACGAAGAACGCCGTGTCCTCGAGGTGCAGATCGGGGTTCGGCCGCTCGAACATCGCCGCCGGCGGCAGCTGACGGTGGTGCAGCATCAGCGCGGCCTTGATCAGGCCGGCGACGCCGGCCGCGGCGTCGAGGTGACCGATGTTCGACTTGATGGTGCCGATCGCGCAGTACTGTTTGCGCGAGGTGTCGCGGCCGAACGTCTTCTGCAGCGCCTGGATCTCGATCGAGTCGCCGAGCGAGGTGGCGGTGCCGTGCGCCTCGACGTAGCCGATCGTGTCGGCCGAGACGTCGGCCGACGCCAGCGCGTCGGCGATGACCTGGCTCTGGCCGTAGACGCCCGGCGCGGTGAAGCTGGCGCGCCGCGAGCCGTCGTTGTTGATGGCCGAGCCGCGGATCACCGCATAGATCGTGTCGCCGTCGGCGAGCGCATCGTCGAGCCGCTTGAGCGCGACGACGCCAAGGCCGTTGCTGAAGACCGTCCCCGCCGCCCTGGCGTCGAACGAGCGGCAGTGACCGTCGGGCGAGAGGATGCTCTCTTCCTGATAGAAGTAGCCGGCCTTCTGCGGAATCCGCAGCGAGGCGCCGCCGGCGAGCGCGAGGTCGCACTCGGCGTTGAGCAGCCCCTGGCAGGCGAGGTGAATCGCGACCAGTGAGGTCGAGCACGCCGTGGTGACCGGACAGCTCGGTCCCTTGAGATCGAGCTTGTACGACACGCGCGTGGTGAGAAACGGCAGGTCGTTCGCGATCGCGATCGAGAGCGCGTCCGGATTCGGCAGCAGATCGTAGTGGGCGTAGAGGTACGGCTGGTACGAGCTCTGGGTCGCGCCGGCGTAGACGCCGATCAGCCCCTTGACCGCGCGCGGGTCGTAGCCGGCGGTTTCGAGCGCCTCCCAGCAGCACTCGAGGAACAGCCGATGCTGCGGATCCATCAGCAGCGCGTCGCGTCCGCTGTAGCCGAAGAACGCCGGATCGAACTGCTCGACCCCGTCGATGATCCCCTTCGCTTTCACGTACGACGGATGGCGCAGGACGGCGGGATCCAGGCCGAACGGATCCAGCTCCTCGTCGGCAAAGAACGAGATCGTCTCCTTCCCGTCGCAGATGTTGCGCCAGAACGTCTCCAGGTCGCGCGCGCCCGGGAACCGGCCCACCATCCCGACAATGGCGATGCCGTGGCTCAGCGTCTCGTCGCGTTCGTCACTCATGTTCTCGAAGTCTCCCGCATGGCGCCGCGGCGTCGTGCCTGCTGCTCTCGCTGCCGCCGCGCCCGATCGCGCCGCCGCTCGTCGTCTTCCGGATCCCCTTCCTCGACCGCCGGCGCCGAATGCGCCGCGCCGCCGCCGCCCGCCACGCCGGCCAGGAACGCGACGGTGAGCCCGTCGTAGAGGCGCGCGACCGGCATGTCCGACTGGAGCACGGCGTTGATCCGTCCCATCACGGTGATGGCGAGCAGCGAATGGCCGCCGAGCTCGAAGAAGTTGTCGTTCACGCCGACCCGCTCGATGCCGAGCAGGTCTTCCCACACGGCGCAGATCTTTTCCTCCGCCGGGGTGCGCGGCGCGAGGTATGGCGTCTGCAGCGCCGGCCGGGGATGGCGCGAGCCGCCGCTGGACTTCTGCGGCGCCGCGGCGGGCGCGTCGGCCGACGCCGCCGCCGCGACGCGCGGCCTGGTCTCGGCCGGCAGCGTCGCCGCCTGGAACAGCAGCCCCAGATCGTTCGGCATGATCGCGACCTGCCGCTCGCTGCTGCGCGCCAGGATCCGGCGGAAGGCGTCGATGCCGTCCTTGTTGCTGATGCCGCCGGCGAGCATCGCTCCCTTGAGCGACTCACGCAGATCCGCCGGCACGTTGGTGTCGACCGCCATGCCGACTTCCTGCCACGCGTTCCAGTTGATGGCGACGCTGAAGGTGCCGGTTTCGGCGGCGAACTGCCGCGCGAAGGCGTCGAGACAGGCGTTGGCGCCGCAGTAGTCCACCTGGCCGACGCCGCCGACCACCGCGGTCAGCGACGAGCAATACACCATGAAGTCGAGCGGCTCGCGGGCGAAGATCCGCGAGAGAATCCGCGCCCCATACAGCTTCGGCGCGATCACGTCCGCGGCGACTTCCGGCTTCTTCAACTGGATCACGCCGCCGCCGGCGATACCCGCGGAGTGCACGACGCCGTCGATCCGTCCGAACCGCGCCTTCGCCGCCTCGACGACCGCACGCATCTTCGCTTCGTCCGCGGCGTCCGCTTCGCCGACGAGGACTTCGGCGCCGAGACGCTCCAGCTGCTGGACCGCCTCGATGCGCTTGCGCAGCGCGTCGCCGGCGGGCGCCTGCGCGACGTAGCTGCCCCACTGGTCGCGCGGCGGCAGCGCCTTGCGCGCGGTGAGCACCAGCCGCGCCTGCAGCGTCGCCGCCAGATGCTCCGCCAGCACGAGGCCGATGCCGCCGAAGCCGCCGGTGATGAGATACACGCCGCGCTCGCGCAGCCGCGGCGCCGGTCCTTCCGGAACGGCCTCGAGCCGCGCCCCTTCGTAGCCCTGCATGTAGCGGCGGCCGCGGCGGTACGCCACCGAGAAGTCGCGCGTCGTCCGCAACGCGTCCGCGAGCAGGACGTCGAGCGCGCCGTCGCTCAGACCCGCGGACTCGGATGCGTCGAGGTCGATGTGGGTGCAGGAGACGTTGGTGAATTCCATCGGCACCACGCGGCACGGCCCGATCACCGTCGCCTTCTCGGGGACGATGGCTTCGCCGCCCGTCACTTCGTGGATGCCGTCGGTCAGCACCGCGAGCCGGACCGGCGTCGTGACGCCCAGCTCGCCGTACGCCTGCGCGAGATACAGGAGACTGTAGAACCCGCGCTGCTGCTGCTCGGCCGCGCGCGCATCGTCCGGATCCGGTTCGGCGCGTCCGGTCAGATTCCAGGCATGGACGACGACCGACGGCGGCGCGCCGCCGTCGCGCAGTTCCTTGAGGAGCGCCGCGTAGCCGGCCCGGTCGGGCGAGACGGTATAGGTGTCCGGCGCGATCCGCTCGACGCGGGATCCGGGCCGCACGGTCACGACGCGGCGTCCTGCCGACAGCCGCGCGGCGAGGCGCGCCTGCACGGGAGAGTCATCGGCGAACAGCAGGCAGGGTCCCGCCGTGGTCGGCGCGTCGATCGCCGGAGTGGGCGCGACGGACCGCTTCCACGACACGACGTGGAACCAGTCGGTCAGGTCCTGGCTCATCATCGAGCCGATCCGCTCGATCGACTTCCGGCGCGAGAACGGCTCCGGGTCGACCCAGTGGCGCTGGCGCTCGAAGGGATAGGTCGGCAGCGGCACGCGGCGGCGGCGCTCGCGTCCGTAGAACTCGGCCCAGTCGACCGTCGATCCTTCGCACCAGAGGCGCCCGAGCGCGGTGAGCAGCGTCACCACGTCCGGCGTCGGATCGTTCGGATGGCGCAGCGACGCCACCACCAACGGCGCGCCGCCGCGGCTCTGCTGCCGCACGAGTCCCGACAGCGTCGTTCCCGGACCGACTTCCAGCATGACGCGCGTCTGGTCGTTGAGCAGCTCGGCGATGCCTTCGGAGAACCGCACCGGCTGCAGGATGTGCTTCCCCCAGTACGCCGGATCGGTCGCCTGCGCGTCGGTGATCCAGGTGCCGGTGATGTTGGAAATGAACGGCACCGCCGGCGTGGCCGGCTCCGCGGCGCGCACCGCGTCGGTGAAGGCGGCGACGGCCGCTTCCATCAGCCCGGAGTGGAACGCATGCGAGGTGTGCAGGCGGCGGCAGTCGATCCCCTCGCGGCTGCGCGCTTCGATGAAGCGATCGACCGCCTGCGGCTGACCCGAGACCACGCACAACGACGGCGCGTTCACCGCCGCGAGCCACAGATCGGGCCCGAGCGACGCGCTGACGCGGTCCGCGGGCAGCGGCACCGCCGCCATCGTCCCCGGCGGCATCGCTTCCATCAGCCGTCCGCGGACGGCGACCAGCTTCAGCGCGCTCTCGAGCGTGAACACGCCGGAGAGGCAGGCGGCAACCAGCTCGCCGATGCTGTGCCCGATCATCGCCGCCGGCTTGATGCCCCAGGAGATCCACAGCCGCGAGAGCGCGTATTCGATCACGAACAGCGCCGGCTGCGTCAGGGACGTGTGCTTCAGGCGATCGGCGTCCGCTTCGCCGTTCCCGCCGAAGATCACCTCGCGGATGTCGACGCCGAGCTCGGGAAGGAGGAGGTCGGCGCACTCGTCGACGAGCTCGCGGAAGAGCGGTTCCTGCTCGTAGATGCCGCGCGCCATGTCGACGTGCTGCGCCCCCTGCCCCGGGAACATGAACACGACGGGCCGATCCTTCGCGCTGACGGCCGCGGTCGAGACGCGGCGCGGATCGCCGGTCTGCATCAGCTCGACGGCTTCGCCGCGCTCGCCGCAGACGACCGCGCGGCGCTGCGCGAAGGGGCGGCGGCCGACCGCCAGCGTGTAGGCGGCGTCGGCGATGGACAGCGGCTGGCGCTGCAGTTCGTCGGCGAGCCTGGCGGTCGCGGACTCGAGCGCCGTCGGCGTCCGCGCCGAGAGCACCAGCAGCTGGTGGCTGCGCGACGGGGCGCTGGTCTCGGCCGCCGGGGCTTCTTCGAGGATGACGTGGGCGTTGGTGCCGCCGAAGCCGAAGCTGCTCACGCCGGCGCGGCGGGGCGCCCCCTCGCCCGCCGTCCACGGCTGCAGCGTGGTGTTGACGTAGAACGGGCTGTTGTCGAAATCGATCTTCGGGTTCGGGCGCTCGAAGTTGATCGTCTGCGGGAGCTGCTTGTGCTTGAGCGCCATGATCGTCTTGATCAGGCTGCTCACACCCGCCGCGGCGTCGAGGTGGCCGATGTTCGGCTTGACGGAGCCGATCGCCACCGCGTGCCGCCGGCTGTCGCCGCCGTAGGCGCGGGTGAGCGCGGCGATCTCGATCGGATCGCCGAGCTCGGTCCCGGTGCCGTGCGCTTCGATGTACGACACCGTGTCCGGCGCGACCCCCGCGGCGCCGAGCGCCTCGGCGACGACGCGCGCCTGGCCGACGACGCCGGGTGCGGTGAAGCCGACCTTGAGGGAACCGTCGTTGTTGGCCGCGGCCCCCTTGATGACCGCGTGAATCGTGTCGCCGTCGGCGATCGCGTCCTCGAGACGCTTGACCACGACCAGGCCGACGCCGCTGCCGAACACCGTGCCGCGGGCGTTGGCGTCGAAGGTGCGGCAGATGCCGTCGGGCGACATCATGCTGCCTTCTTCGTAGACGTAGCCGCTGCGCTGCGGCACCGGCGCGGACACGCCGCCGGCGAGCACCATGTCGCACTCGTGGTTGGCCAGGCTCTGGCAGCCCATGTGCACGGCGACCAGCGAGGTCGAGCAGGCGCTCTGGATGAACACGGCCGGCCCGCGCAGATTGAGCTTGTAGGCGACGCGCGTCACCATGTAGTCGGGCACGCTGCCGAAGATCGCCGCGCGCATCCCGACGCTCTTCACCAGCTCGGGATTGCGCAGGATGGTCGCGTTCAGATAGCTGCCCAGCGTCGCGCCGCCGAAGACGCCGACCGAGCCGGGGAAGGTCTCGGGGTCGTAGCCGGCGTGCTCCATCGCCTGCCACGCGCACTCGAGAAACAGCCGATGCTGCGGATCGAGCAGGTCCGCCTCGCGCGGGTTGATGCCGAAGAAGCCGGAATCGAAGTGCTCGATGTCGTCGAGGATGAACGCCGAGCGCACCAGCTTCTTGTTCTGCAGCGCCGCCGGACTGTAGCCGGTGGCGAGCAGGTCCTCGTCGGTGAGGATGGTGCGCGACTCGACGCCGGCCTTGAGGTTCTGCCAGAACGTGTCGATGTCGGCGGCGCCGGGGAAGCGCCCCGCCATGCCGACGATCGCGAAGCCGCGCGCCGACCGATCCGGCGAAGGAATCAGGGACATTCTCGAACTCTCCTTGCGGCCCTCGGCCGGTTCCACTGGACGGGGCGCGACGGCGGCGCGGCGCCGCTCGCCACGCTCGCGGCCCGGTTGCGCGGCCTGCTTGCGGCCGCCTTCGTCCTGGATGAACGACGCGAGCGCCGCGACGGTCGGCGCTTCGTACAAACTCACCGGTGACAGCTCCGTCGACAGCTCCTTGTTCAACCGCGCCGTCACCTGCAGACCGCGCAGCGAGTCGCCGCCCAGCTCGAAGAAGTTGTCGGTCGAGCCAATCGGCTCGATGCCGAGCATGTCGCGCCAGACCGCGGCGATGCGGCGCTCGAGATCGGTCGCGGGCGCGACGTACTCGTTCCGCAGCGCCGGACGCGGATGGCGCGGCACGTCGGCCGGCGCCGACGCCTGCGCGTGCACGTCGTTCAGCGTCACCCACTGCGCGATCCGCTCCTGCAGATCGCCGGCGGAGACGACGACGTGGTCGAGGCCGTCCGCCGCCAGCACGCGCATCAGCGCGTCGATCCCGTCGGACGGGGTCACGCCCGGACGGCCCGCCGTCGCCGGACCCATGTGCCAGCCGTCCCAGCTCACGCTGATCCAGCGGCCCGGACCGCGGTCGCCCGCGGCGAAGGCGTCGAGGCAGGCGTTGGCGGCGGCATACGCCGCGTACCCGACCCCGCCGAGCTGCGCGGAGAGCGACGACATGAGGACGCAGAAGTCGAGCGCGCGTCCGGCGAGCACCGACTCGAGCGTCAGCACGCCGTCGACCTTCGGCAGGAAGTGCCGCTCGCAGGTTGCGACGTCGAGATCGCGGATGGGGCGGAAGCCGTCGCCGCCCAGCGCGCCGGCGGCGTGAACGACGCCGTTCAGCGCGCCGAAGCGCGCGTCGATCTCGGCGAGCAGCCGGCGCATCGCCGCCGCGTCGGCCACGTCGGCGTCGCTGACCAGGACTTCGGCGCCGGCCGCCTCGAGCGCCTCCACCGCGCGAATGCGGCGGACGATCGGATCGCTGGCGTCGCCGGCAGCACGCGCCGGCCATTCCTCGCGCGGCGGCAGCGGATGCCGTGCGGTCAGCACCAGGCGCGCGCCGGCAGTGCGGGCGAAATGCTCCGCGATCGTCAGACCGATGTTGCCGAGGCCGCCGGTGATCAGATACACGCCGCGGTCACGCAATGAGGCGTGACGTCCCGCGGCCAGGCGCAGCGGCTCGAACGACTGGGTCCAGCGCACGCCGGCTCGATAGGCCACCGCGACGTCGGCGGCATCGCTGTCGATCTCGCGCAGCAGCAGCGCGGGATCCGCGGCCAGTCCGGGCAGATCCGCCGGCGAAAGATCGATCGTTCGGCTGCGCAGGCCGGGATATTCCTGCGGTAGGACCCGGCAGATCCCGGCAATCGCCGCCTGCGCGAGTCCGGCCGGCCGCTCGACGCCAATCCCCTGCGCCCCGCTGGTGAAGGCGGTCACGCGCGACGCATCGAAGCCGCGCTCGCGCGCCAGGGCCTGCGCGAGATACAGCAGGCTGTAGAACGTGAGGTCGCGCGTGCGCCGCGCCGAGGCCGGGGAGTGGTTCTCCACCGGCGTCTCCAGACTCCACAGATGGACGATGCGCGACGGCAGCAGGCCGTCCGCGGCGAGCTCACTGGCGAGCCGGACGTAGTCACGCGCGGACGCCGGATCGATCCCGAAGCTCCCGTCCTCCATGCGGCGGAAGCCCGCGTCGGGGCGGACGATCACGGCGCGCCCGCCGGCCGGTCCGTTCAGCGCCGCCGCAATTGCGGGACCGAGGTGCGCGTCGGCGAACACGAGGGTGACGCCGCTGCCGGCGCGCGACGGCGCGTCGGGCAGGATCGAGCGCCGCCACACCGGCTGATAGAACCATTCGTCGACGCCGGCAACCGAACGCCGCGTCTGCGGCGCCGCGGCGGCAGCCGGCCTGGGATCGAGCCAGAACCGCTGGCGCTCGAAGGGATACTCCGGCAGCGGAACGCGCCGGCGGCGCTCGCCGGCGTAATACGCGCGGCTGTCGATCTCGATGCCGTTCAGCCACAGCGTCGCGATTCCCTGGGCCACGCCCTCGGGCGACAGCGTGCCGGGCTCGATCTCGAGGAACGCGCTGCCCCTGGCGGCGAGGTCGGCACGCTGCGTCTCGCACGACGAGGGAGTCTCCGCGCCGGCGGCGACGCCGCGCAGCGCGTCGGCCAGCGTCATCCGACCCGCCAGACACTGCGCCGCGAGATGCCCCACGCCCTCGCCGACGATCGCCAGCGGCGGCACGCCCAGGGACAACCACAGCATGCCGGCGGCATACTGCGCCGCGAACAGCGTGAACGCGTCGGATTCGCCGGGCTGACCAAGCTCGGACGTCCAGGTGCGGCGGCATGCGTCGACGGCATCGCGAACCGCGTGCTCGCGCTCGTACAACTGCTGCATCGACGCCGCGTCGGGACGGCCGGCGCCGCTGATCGTGATGGCGACGCTGGCCGCGCCGTCAGGCGCGACGGCGCCGTGGACGCGGGCCCCGGCGTCCCCCGACAGCCCGGCGACCGCTTCGTCAATCGTGCGGCACACCACGGCCCGGCGGTGCGGCAGACGGCGGCGCCCGCCGTGCAGCGTGAAGGCGACGTCCGCGAGATCGACGCCGGGATTGGCGGCGAGATGATCCGCGAGGCGCAGACTCAGCGTCTCCAGCGCCGCGGCGGAGCGCGCCGACAACAGGAGCGTCTGCCACTGGCGTCCCGCTGACGACGCCGCCGCGCGCGGCGCTTCTTCCAGCACCACGTGGGCGTTCGTGCCGCCGATCCCGAACGAGCTCACGCCGGCGCGGCGCGGCGAGGGTCCCGCCGGCCACGGCGCGAGCGAGGTGTTGACGAAGAACGGCGTGCTGTCGAAGTCGATCGCGGGATTGGGAGCGCGGTAATTGAGGCTCGGCGGCAGCACGCCGTCGCGCACGGCGAGCGCCGCCTTGATCAGGCTGGCGACGCCGGCGGCGGCGTCGAGATGGCCGACGCTCGGCTTCAGCGAGCCGATCGCGCAGTAGCCCCGGCGCGTCGTCCCGGCGCGGAACGCCTGCGTCAGCGCAGCGATCTCGATCGGATCGCCGAGCTCCGTGCCGGTGCCGTGGGTTTCGACGTAGCCGATCGTGTCGGCGTCGATCCCGGCGAGCGCCTGCGCCAGCGCGATGACCTGCGCCTGACCTTCCACGCCCGGCGCGGTGTAGCCCATCTTGGCCGAGCCGTCGTTGTTCACCGCGAAGCCGCGAATCACCGCGGCGATGTCGTCGCCGTCGGCGAGGGCCTCGGAGAGCCGCTTCAGCACGACGATGCCGATGCCCTGGCCGGGGACGGTCCCGCGCGCGTCGGCGTCGAACGCCCGGCAGCGGCCGTCCGGCGCAAGGATCGACCCTTCGGCCGAGAAGTAGCCGGTGCGCACCGGCACGACGACGGAGACGCCGCCCGCCAGCGCGATGTCGCACTGATAGGTCAGCAGCGCCTGCGCCGCCTGGCACACCGCGACGAGCGACGTCGAACACGCGGTCTGCACGCTGACGCTCGGACCGCGCAGGTTCAGCTTGTACGAGAGCCGCGTGGCGAGATAGTCCTTGTCGGCGCCGGCGAACTGCAGCATCTGCGGATGCGACGCCAGGTTCGAGAGCAGGTAGGTGTTCAGGCTCGATCCGGCGAATACGCCGATCGATCCGTCGAACGATCCGCCGAGATAGCCGGCGTTCTCCAGCGCCGCCCAGCCGCACTCGAGGAACAGCCGCTGCTGCGGATCCATCGCCTGCGCCTCGCTCGGCGTGTAGCCGAACAGCCCGGCGTCGAACATCTCGACGTCGTCGATCAGCCCCTTGACCTTGACGTAGCGCGGATGCCTGGCGAGCGCCGGATCGACGCCGGCGGCGATCAGCTCGTCGTCGCGGAGCGTGGTCGTGCAGAGGACGCCGTCGCGGAGGTTGCGCCAGAACTCGTCGACGTTGCGGGCGCGCGGAAAGCGCCCCGCCATGCCGATGATGGCGACGGCCTCGGCGGCCGGTTCGGGGGTGCCGGTCATCCGGCCACCTTGTCGGTCACGCCCGCGGGACGGCGGCGGAACGCCTGCCGCTGCCGGGCCGCGCGATCGAGCACCGCGGTCATGGCCGGGCCCTGGCCCGCCGCCGCGGCGATCTCGCTGCCCTGCGACAGACGCGCGGCCTGGCTCTGCACGGTCGGGAAGCGGAACAGATCGACGAGCGCGAGATCGGAGCCGAACGCTTCGGCCAGCTTCGCGTGCAACTGGATGACGAGCAGCGAATGGCCGCCCAGATCGAAGAAGTTGTCGAGCACGCCGACGCGCTCGCGGTGCAGCACGTCCGCCCAGAGCGCCGCCACGCGGCGCTCCACGTCGTTCGCGGGCGCGATGTAGCGTTCGCTGTCGTCGGCCGAGGACGCCGGCGGCGCCGGCAGCTCGGCGCGGACCACCTTCCCCTGCACGCTGCGCGGCAGCGCGTCGAGCGTGACGAACGCCGAGGGGACCATGTAGTCGGGGACGCGCTGCTGCAGGAACGACCGCAGGTCGCCGGCGAGCGTCGCGGACGGTTCGGCGGCAACGACGTAGGCGACGAGGCGCGGATCGCCGGCGCGATCCTCGCGCAGGATCACCACCGCGTCGCGCACGCCGGCATGGCCGGCGATGACCGATTCGATCTCGCCGAGCTCGATGCGATAGCCGCGCAGCTTCACCTGGTCGTCGGCGCGTCCGGCGAACTCGAGCACGCCGCCGGCCCCGACACGCGCGAGATCGCCGGTGCGATACAGGCGCGCGCCGGGCGTGCCGGTGAAGGGATCGGGCACGAAGCGGTCGGCGGTCATCGCCGCGTCGTGCACGTAGCCGCGCGCCAGCCCCGCCCCGCCGAGATACAACTCGCCGACGGTGTTGGCGGGGACGCGGCGGAACTGCCCGTCGAGCACGTACGCCTGCGCGCCCGGGATCGCGTCCCCGAGCGGCACCTCGGCACCGATCTCGGCCAGCGCGCTCAGATCGCACATGGCGGCGACGATGGTCGTCTCCGTCGGTCCGTAGGTGTTCAGCAGCCGCGGGCGGACGCCCACCGCCGCGCGCCACTCGCGGACGCGCTCGGCGAGCGCCTTCTCGCCGCCCAGGATGACGAGCCGCAGCGACTCGGGGACCCGCAGGTTGCTGCGCCCGATCTGCGCGGTGAGCTGGTGCCAGTACGCGGTCGGCAGATCGAGAACCGTGATCCGCCAGTCGGCGCACGCGCCGAAGAAGGCGGGCACGGACGCGAGCATCGCTTCGGTGCGCAGCACGAGCGCCGCGCCACTCGTCAGCGTCGGATAAATCTCTTCCGCCGACGTATCGAAGCTGAGCGAGGCGAACTGAAGCATCCGGTCGCCGGGACCGAGCTCGAAGCGGTGGCGCGCCACGCCCGTGTAGTGCGACAGCCCGCGCCGCGTCACGGCGACCCCCTTCGGGCGGCCGGTGGATCCCGACGTGTAAAGGACGTACGCGAGCTGCCCGGGGTGCACGGCGGCACGATCGGCCGCCGGCATCGCGGCGATGTCCGCCCGCTCGCGATCCAGGTACACGACCGTGCGTCCGCCGAGGACCGCGGCGTCGATTCCGCGCGCCGCGAGCACGTCGCCGCGCGTCACCACCGCCGCCGCGCGCGCGTGCTCGAGCATGTAACCGAGGCGATCCGCCGGCAAGGCGGGATCGAGCGGCAGGTACGGCCGCCCCGCGTGCAGGGCGGCGAGCAGGCCGACGACAGCATCCAGCGAGCGGTCGAGCAGGATCGCGATCGGCGCCTCCGGCGCAGCGGTCACGTCGCGCATCCGCGACGCGAGCCGGGACACGCGATCGAGCAGCTCCCGATACGTCAGACGCTCGGTGCCGGCGATGACCGCGTCGGCGTCCGGCGTGCGCGCCGCCTGCGCGAGAAATGCGTCGGAAACGTCCGTCTCCGCTTCAGCGAGAGGCGCCTCGCGCCACCCGCCCTCTCGCGCCGCCGTCTGCGGCGACACCCGCAGCACATCGGTGACGGGACGATCGGGCGCGGCGAGCACCGCATCGAGCAGCGCCGTGAAATCCGCGGCGAATCCCGAGAGCACGCCCGCGTACTCGGGCGCGTACTCGAGCGCGCCGACGATCCGGTCCGAGGCCTCGACCATCTCGAGCGCGACCGGGAAGATCCGGTCCGTCACCAGACGCGTCTCCTCGTCGGTGTCGAGATTCGCCGACATCAGCGGCCACGCCGTGACCCTGAGGCCGTCATTCGCGCCCGGCGCGCTTCCCTTCCGCGCCTCCGCCGGAAAGTTGTGCAGCAGGAACATCGCCTGATAGAGCGGCGGGTAGGTCGTTTCGCGCGTCGAGGAAACCGCCTTCACGATCGCGTCGAACGGCACATCCTGGTTCGCGTAGACTTCGACCGCGGTGTCGCGCACCCGCGACAGAAGCTGACGGAACGTCGGCGCGCCGCTCAGGTCGACGCGGAACGGCAGCGGGTTCATGAAGCAGCCGACGACGTTCTCCAGCTCGGGGCGCGTCCGGCTGGCCACCGGCGATCCGACGACCACGTCGTCCTGGCCGGTGTATCGCGAGAGGAGCAGCGTGAACGCGGCCAGCAGCGCCATGTAGGCGGTGACGCCCTGCGACTGCGTCAGCGCCCTCAGCCGCTGCGTGAGCTCCGGCGACAGCATCACCCGGCGCGTCAGCCCCGCGGCGGTAGCCGCGTCGACCGCCGAGGCGGGCAGGCGCAGCGTCGGCGAGCCCGCCATCCGGCGGCGCCAGAACGAAACCTGCGCCGCGGCGCTCTCGCTCTCGAGCCATTGACGATGCCACACCGCGTAGTCCGCGTACTGCAGCGGACACGCGGGCAATGCGGGCTCGCGTCCGTTGCGGCGGGCGTCGTAGCAGGCGAACAGCTCCTTCATCATCGTGGTCATCGACCAGCCGTCGGAGATGATGTGGTGCATCGACAGCACGAACGCGTGCTCGTCGTCCGCCAGTCGCCAGAGCGCGGCGCGCACCGCGGGGGCCGACGCCAGCTCCCAGAGCCGATGCCCTTCCTGGTGCGCCAGGCGCTTCACCTCGCCGAGGCGCTCCGTCTCGGACAGATGGCGAAGGTCGCGTGACGCCGGGATCAGATCGAACGCCGGCTGGATGCGCTGAACGGGCGTGCCGCCATCCAGCTCGAACACGGTTCTGAGCACCTCGTGGCGGCGCGTGAGATCCGCCAGTGCGGCGTCGAAGGCGGCGCGATCCAGCCGCCCGAGCACGTGGAACACGCGGACGACGTTGAAGCCGGTCGTGTTCGGAAAAATCTGATTGAGGACCCAGTACCGCTGCTGGGCGTAGGACAGCGGAAAGGTGCTGGACGTCCGTGGCTGCGGCTGGATCGCTGTCGGCGAGGCCGTGTTCCGGCTCTTCAGGAGCCGGTCGACGAGGGACCGGCGCTCCTGCTCAGACAGCTGCGCCAGACGGGACCGCGCGTCCTTGGACAAACCGCAAACCTCCACCAGACAGGAAAATTAGGGTGGTAACCCCAAACACCACAGAGACTGTTGCGTGCGGGTTCTCTTCAGCAAGAATCCAACCCCCGGGCATCCTGGCCAGACTCCGTCGTAAGTCTTTACAGGCCATGACTTTCGGTGGGCTGCCGAAAAAATGGTCCGTCGTTGGGGGAACAAAACTCTTCCTGGGAGGTGAATTTAGTCTCCCTCCCGGAATCTGGCCTGCGAACCTACGCTGAATCAGCGACTTGCGCCCCGGCGACCCGGTTGGCCGGCGGTCGCTAGGCGGGTGGGCCGGCGGAGGCGGCGCCCGCGTCCTGCTCGAGCATCTTCTCGAGAAGCGCGTCCGCGAGCCCGGCGATGGTCGGGTGTTCGAACAGGCTGCGGACCCCGACCTCGACGCCGAACGTCTCGCGCAGCCGCGCGATCACCCGGGTGGCCATGAGCGAGTGCCCGCCCGCATCGAAGAAGTTGTCGTGGATCCCGACCTTCTGGATTCCGAGCACCGACCGCCAGATCTCCGCGACGGCCTCTTCCAGCTCGTTGCGCGGGTCGACGTGCGCGGCGGCCCCGTCCGCCGCGACTGCCTCCGGAGGCGGCAGGGCACGGCGATCCACTTTCCCGTTCGCCGTGAGCGGGAGTTCCGGCAACAGGACCACGGCCGAGGGCACCATGTAGTCCGGCAGCCGATCGCGCAGGTAGTTGCGCAGCTCGGAGGGGAGCTCCCGATCGTCCGATCGCGCCACCGGGACGTTCGCGAGCCCGGTCAAATCGCCGTGAGCCGGAGGCGCGGGAAATTCCGGCGCGCTCTTCGCGGCCCCGCGGGCGCGGAACAGCACGTCCATCGACCCGTCCGCATGCCCCGCGGCCCAGCTGATCTCGGCTTCGCATCCGAGATCCGCGGCGAGCGCCCAGATATCTTCAGGGTCGACGCCCGGATCGCCGTCGACGCGGAGGCCGGCTGCCATCGCGCCCGCGTCCGCCGCGGTCAGCCGTCGCTGCGCGGCGAGATGGGACTGCAGGCGTGCGTTGGGCACGCGTCGCACCGCCAACGGCAGCTCTCCGGCGCGCAGCTGCGCTTCGATCCGCCCGAACGTCAGGTCGTCCGCGCTCCAGTCCCGCCATTCGAACGGGCCGTCCACGGCGGCCGCGCCGCCCACCTGCAGGAGCGCGTCGAAGCGGAATTCCGACAGCTCGTGGCGATGCCGTCCGCGCTTGGGCTCGATCCGGACGTGCGCGATATCCGGGTGGCGCGCGCGCAGCGCCGCGAAGAACACCGGCGAGAGACAGAGCTCCTGCTCGCGCGCGACCTGGTAATCGACTCGCTGGCGCAGTGCGCCGGCGGTCAGATCCGGCCCCGCCTGGTGCAGCTGCACCGCGGTGTGGAAGGTGCGGAGCAGACCGAGGTGCCGCACGTCCCCGAGCATGAGCGTGCCGCCCGGCGACAGCGCGCGGATGGCGCCGTCGATCACGCGAAGCAGATAGTCGGCGTCCGGGAAATACTGGATCGTCGAATTGATCAGGACGAAGTCGAACGTCCCGGGCTCGATGCCGGTGAAGTCGTGCGCCACCCGCTGCTCGAGCGTGACGCGCCCGGCCAGGTCGTCCGGCAGGTTGCTGCGGACGAAATCCACCGCGACCGACGAGAAGTCGGTCGCCGTGTAATGCTCGCAGTGCGGCGCGATCGCGAACAGCAGCAGCCCCGTGCCGCAGCCGATCTCCAGCACCCGCTTCGGCGACCGCGCGAGCACGCGTGCCACCGTGCCGTCGACCTGCTCGCGCATCGCGTCGGCGCCGAGCGGCTGACGGGTGTAGCTGCTCATCCACCCCGAGATGTTGAACGTCGGGTTCTCGGCTGCGCCCGTCTCGGCGACGACCCCCTCGTAGATCACGTCGTCGTAGACACTCCGCCAGTCGGCGATGCGCTGATCGGACCAGTCGTCGCCGCGGGCGCCGGTCCCGGGCACGACGTAGGCGACCAGGCGCCTCTCCCCCGGCGTATCCTCCCGCGCCAGGACGACGGCGCGGCGCACGGACGGATGGCGCTCGATCACCGTCTCGATCTCTCCCGGCTCGATGCGGAACCCGCGAATCTTCACCTGGTCGTCGACGCGTCCGAGGAACTCGATCGCGCCGTCTTCACGCCACCGCACCACGTCGCCGGTGCGATAGAGACGATCGCCGCGTCCTCCGCCGAAGGGGGACGGGACGAATTTCTCGGCGGTCAACCCCGGCCGCCCGAGATAGCCGCGCGCCAGGCCGTCGCCGCCGATGAACAGCTCGCCGGGGACGCCGATCGGGACCGGCGCCATGCGCCGGTCCAGCACGTAAAGCGTCGTGTTGGCGAGGGCGGCGCCGATCGGAACCGTGCTCGCCCGGTCCGGCACGTTCACGACTTCGTGCCAGGTCGCGAACGTCGTCGTTTCCGTCGGTCCGTAGACGTGGAGTAAGCGCGCCGGCGCCCCATCGCGCAGCACGCGCCGCACGGCGCCGGGATCGACGGCCTCGCCGCCGAACAGGAGCGTGCGCAGCGGCGCGAAGATGTCCGGCACCTCGCTCGACAGCTGGTTGAACAGCGCGGTCGTCAGGAACAGCGTCGTGATGCCGCGCGCGCGGATCTCTCGTGCCAGCGCGTGGGCCGACAGCGCAACGTCCCGGCTGACGCCGACCAGCGTCGCGCCATGCAGCAGCGCTCCCCAGATCTCGAACGTCGCGGCGTCGAAGGCGCTGTTCGATGCCTGCGCGATGCGATCGCAAGGCTCGATCGCGATGTAGTCCGTATTGCAGACCAGACGGGCGATGGCGCGATGCGTCACCGCCGCTCCCTTCGGCGTGCCCGTGGATCCGGACGTGTAGATCACATATGCGAGCCGATCGCCGCCTGCCGCCGCGCCCGGATTGGTGGCGAGCGCCGCCGCGATCGTCGACCGATCCGCGTCGAGCCGGACCGCCCTCACGCCGGGCTGCGATCCGAGCTGATCGAGCAGAGCGTCGGTGGTGACGACGACGGTGACGCCCGCATCGCGCACCATCCAGGCGAGGCGTTCGGCCGGATACGTCAGGTCGAGCGGCACGTAGGCGCCGCCGGCCTTGAGCACCGCGAGCATCGCGACGATCGCCTCGGGCGATCGCTCGAGCAGGATCCCGACCCGCGCCTCCGGCGCGACCCCCTGCGCCCGCAAGCAGTGCGCGAGCTGATTTGCGCGGCGGTTCAGTTCCTCGTAGGTCAGCGTGTCGTCGCCGTAGACGACGGCCTGGGCCGTCGGAGTCCGGTGCGCCTGCGCCTCGAAGAGCGCCGCAATGCTCTCGCTTTCCGGGAACGGCCTCGCCGTGGCATTCCAGCCGACGACCACGCGCGAGTGCTCCTCGTCATCCATCAGCGGCAGATCCGCGACCGGCCGATCGAGATCCGCGGTCATGCCTTCGAGCAGCCGGCAGTAGTGGCGCTGCAGGCGCTGGATCGACGCCTCGTCGAACAGATCCGTCGCATAGACGAACTGCATCGCGAACGCGTGCGGCATGTCGCGGACGTAGATCTCCAGATCGAGGCGCGTGGTGACCACCGGCGTCTCGTAGGGCAGCAGCGCCAGCGCCGGCAGGTCGAGCGACCACGCCGGCATGTTCTGCACGGCGAGCATCACCTGGAAGAGTGGATTGCGGCTCAGATCGCGCTGCGGCTGCAGTTCCTCGACGACGCGATCGAACGGCAGGTCCTGGTGCGCGTAGGCCGCCAGGGCGACCTCCTTGGCGCGCCGCAGCAGCTCGCGTCCGGTCGGACGGCCGGCCAGGCTGACCCGCATCACCAGGCTGTTGACGAAGAAGCCGATCAGGTTCTCGAGCTCCGCGCGGGTGCGGTTGGCGATCGGCGATCCGACGACGATGTCCCGCTGGCCGCTGTATCTCGAGAGCAGCGCGCTGAACGACGCCAGCATCGTCATGAACAGCGTGACGCCTTCGCGCTGGCTGACGGCGCGGAGCCGGTCCGCCAGGTCACGGGGCAGCGTGATCACCGACATCGCGCCGCGAAGGCTCTGGGCCGGCGGCCGCGGGCGATCCGCCGGCATGTCGAGCGCCGGGGCATCGGCGAGCTGCTGCTTCCAGTAGGTCAGCTGCGCCTCGGCGACCGGGCCGGCCAGACGTTCGCGCTGCCAGGCCGCGAAGTCGGCGTATTGCACCAACGGATCGGGCAGCGGCGACGGCTGCCCGGCCGCGAACGCCGAATACAGCACGCCCAGCTCGTGGCGGAACAGCCCCAGCGACCACCCGTCGGCGACGATGTGGTGCAGGACGAACAGCAGGACGTGGTCCTCGGCGTTCAGCCGGTACAGAACCGGCCGGAGCAGCGGGCCGGTTCCGAGATCGAAGGGGCGAAGGCATTCCTGATCGACCAGGCGGCGCAGCTCCGCTTCGGCGTCCGCCGGGTCGGCCGACGACAGATCCACCGTCCGCAGCCTGACCGCCGCGCCTGCCGCCGCCGGCTGCACGACCACCTCGCTGCCCTCGAGGTGCAGCGTTGTCCGGAGCGTCTCGTGACGGCGCACGATCTCGGCGATGGTGCGCTCGAGCGCGCCGACGTCGAGCACGCCGCGCAGCCGCACGGCGCCGCGCAGGTTGTACGCCGGATTGTCCGGCTCGAGCTGGTGCACCATCCAGAGGCGCTGCTGGGCGAACGACGCCGGCAGGGCGCCGGCGCGATCGCGCCGCGGAATCGAGTCGGCGCCCCCCGCGGGCCCGGCCGGGTGGGCGAAGAGCGCCAGCAGCTCGGACTTGTGCGCCGCCAGCGCCGCCCGCAGCTCCTCGGTCAGCGCGCCCTGCGGCGCGCGGATCCGGAGGCGATCGCCGTCCGCGGCGATCTCGATCTGGGCCGCGCGCAGGCGATCCAGCAAATCAAGCAACGTCATAGTTCGACTTCCTGCACTCCAGCGCCCGCCGGCGACGCGGCCGTGGCGGTGCCGCGCGCCCATCGCACCGCCTCCAGGTACCGCGCGAGGCCTGCGACGGACGGCTCGTCGAAGATCACACGGATCGGCAGATCGATCCCGCTCAGCGCGCGAGCCCGCGCGACCAGCTGTGTCGCCAGCAGGGAATGACCGCCCAGTTCGAAGAAGCTCTCGTTGATGCCCACCGCCGGGACGCGCAGGACGTCGGCGAAGAGAGCGGCCAGCTGCGTCTCGAGCGGCGTGCGCGGTCCCTCGACGGCCGCGGGACGCGCCTCCGACGCCGGCGCCGGCAGGCGGCCGCGATCCAGCTTGCCGCTGTCGGTGCGCGGCAGCTCGTCGAGCATGACCCACGCGGTGGGCACCATGCTGGACGGCAGGTCGCGGGACATCCCGTCCATCAGGTCGCGCACCGTCACGCCGGCGGCGGCGACGACGTAGGCGCAGAGGAACTTGGTGCCGGATCCGTCCTCGCGATCGACGACCGCCACGTCGCGGACGCCTTCGTACCCGCGCAGCGCGTTCTCGACCGCACCGAGCTCGACCCGCTCGCCGCGAATCTTGACCTGATGATCGCGGCGTCCGCGCAGTTCGAAGTTGCCGTCTTCGAGTACGCGCCCGAGATCGCCGGTGCGATACACGAGATCCCCGGCGCGCGCGCTGAACGGGTTCTGCACGAAGACGGCGCGGGTGAGGTCCTCGCGGCCGTAATATCCGAGGCTGCGGTAGGGCGTGCGGATGTAGATCTCTCCGACCGCGCCCCGCGCGCACGGCCTGCCGGCGTCATCCACCACGATGGCGCTGGCCCCCTCCATTGGCACGCCGATCGGGATCGACGGCTTGTGCCGATCCGCCGGCTGCACCATGTAGAAGAACTTGGTCATGGTGGTCTCCGACGGCCCGTAGAGATTGACCAGCTGAATGCGGCTGCCGAAGAGATCGCACCAGCGTTCGACGTCCACCGGCAGCAGCGGCTCGCCCGACAGCAGCACGTGCCGCAGCGCCGGGAACGACGTGGGCCGGAGCGGCTGCGCGAGAATCGTGCGGAACAGCGACGGCACGCAGTGCACCAGATTGACGCGGGCCTCGTCGAGGAAGCGGGCCAGCGCGGCGCCGTCGAGGCGGACGTCCGGACTCTCGGGTGCGCAGACGGTGCCGCCGGCGCACAGCGGCGTGAAGATGTCGCGCAGGAACGCGTCGAACGAAGGGGAGATCAGCTGGCTGACGCGCACGCCGCGCTGCAGACCGAAGGTGGCGATCTCCCAGCGGATGAAGTGGTCGACTGCCTTCAGCCGGCCGACGATCCCCTTCGGCTGCCCGGTCGATCCGGACGTGAAGTAGACGTAGCACGGATCGTCCGGCGCCCAGACCGCCGGATCCGCCGCCGCATCGCCCGCGCCGGGCGTCACGCCCCGCACGTCGACCACGGCAGGCTCCACGCCGGCGGCGTGCGCCGCCGCCGCGGCCAGCGGCGCGAACCGCGGCTCGACGGCGAACCAGGCCGCGCCGATCTCCGCGATCAGCGTCTGCAGACGCCGCTCGGTGATTCGCGGATCGAGCGGCACGAACATCGCGCCGGCGCGCAGCACACCGAGAATCGCGGCCGCCGTCATCGCCACGTCGTCGGCGAGGACGATGACGGGCGCCCGCGGCGGAAGGCCGCGCGAGCGCAGCGCCGCGGCGATCGCGGCGGCGCGCGCCTGGAGCGCCGCATAGGTGATCCGCTCGGCGCCGCGCTCGATCGCAACGCTGTCAGGCGATTCCGCGGCCGTCCGCGCGAACCACTCGTGAACCGGCTGCCAGCTCATCGCCGGCCTCCGGCAACGGCCGACGACGCCAGCAGCGCCTCGAGGTCGCGGGCGATGATGAACAGCGGGTCGATGCAGCCGCCGCCGTGCTGGCGAACGTGGCGCTTGGCGAAGAAGTGCATCTCGGTGCAGCCGGCGATGAAGCTCGTGACGCCGTAGGCGGGCAGCAGCGCGGCAAGCGCCGGCGCAATCGCGTCGATCGAGCCGTTCACCTTCAACTCGTAAATCAGTTCGTGGACCCTCGTCTGGTCGCGGTCGGAGAGCAGCGCCACACGATCGCGGATCTCCGCCCACCGCGGGTGCCGCTCGAACAGCCCGAGACGGCGCGTGCCGGTGGTGCAGAGGAGCAGGTGCTTCTCGCCGCTCGCGGTCACCGCGTCGGCGATCACGTCGATCAGCGAAACCACCTGGCCGCGCAGATCCGAGGGGACCCGCGGCAGCACGTGATGCATGGTCACGCAGCAAATCACCGTGCGCGCCACGCCCGCGCCGCGGACCTGCTCCAGCGCCGAGATCAACTGACGCGTAATCGGCTCTTCCTCGCCGGCGAGGAAGGCGGACGTCCGGTCGGGAAAGCTGGGATCCGAGTACAGGAGCACGCGCGGCGCGTCCTGCTCGCGCGCCCCGATCCCCTCCTCGTAAATGGTCTTCAGGAACTCGGCAGAGACGAGCGGACCGAGCCCGCCGATCACGCCGAGCCACGCGCCCCGCGGTTCGAGTGTCGTCATTCGAGCGTGTCGTTGAAGGCGCCGATCAGGGCGGCCATCTCCGACTCCTCCATCACCGCCAGCTCGCTGACCCGCGCGCCCGGGTCGCGCAGCGCGGCCTCGAGCACGCGCTGGAACTCCCCCGCCAGCCGCTGGATGCTGCCGGCGTCGAACAGATCCGGGTTGTAGGTAAACACGGTCCAGAGGCCCTCGGCGGTCTGGTTGATGAACAGCGTCAGGTCGAACTTCGACGCCTGGTGTCCCGTGGCCACGCTCTGCACGCCGAGCCCCGGCATCGTCAGGCGCGCGTCGCGAAGGTCGAAGACGTTGAAGAACACCTGGAACAGCGGATTGCGGCTGCGATCTCTCGGAACCTGCAGCGCCTCCACCACCTTTTCGAACGGGACGTCCTGGTGCATGTAGGCGCCCAGCGCCGTCTGCCGGACGCGCCTGAGCACCTCGCGGAACGTCGGATCGCCGGACAGGTCGACGCGCAGCACCACGGTGTTGACGAAGAAGCCGATCAGGTCTTCGATCTCGCGCTGCGATCGGCCGGCAATCGCGGAACCCACCGCCAGATCGGGCTGGCCGGTGCGCTTGTGCAGCAGCGTGGCAAACGCCGCCAGCATGGTCATGAAGAACGTCGTCCCTTCGCGCTGGCCGAGAGCGAGCGCCGCCGCGGCGAGCGGCGCCGGCACGAGCAGGGATTCGACGGCGCCGCGCGACGTCTGCACGGCGGGCCTCGGCCGATCCGCCGGCAGATCGAGCGGCGGCACCCCGGCGAGGCTGCGCGACCAGTAGTCGAGCGACGGCTGCAGCGTGCCGGCGTCGAGATGGCGGCGCTGCCAGACGGCGAAATCGGCGTACTGCAGGGCCGGCGGCGGCAGGGGCGACGGCTGGCCCGATCGGAAGGCGTCGTAGATGGCCGCGAGCTCCCGCATCAGCACGCCGGCGGACGAACCATCGAAGACGACGTGATGGGCGTTGAGGATCAGCAGACAGTCCTCGGCCTCGATCTGTACCAGCGTCGCCCGGAACAGCGGCCCGGCCGCGAGGTCGAACGGCTCCTGAGCGTGCCGGCGGGAAATCTCGGACGCCGCCTGCTCGCGGCGATCCGCGGGCAGGTCGCCGAGGTCGATCAGCTCGGCGCGCCACTCACCCGGCGGATGAATGCGCTGCCGAGGCTCCCCGTCGACCACGGCGAATGTGGTGCGGAGGATCTCGTGCCGGCCGACGATCTCCTGCAGCGCGCGCCGCAGAGCGTCGACGTTCACCGCGCCGTGCAGACGGAACGCGCCCGGCATGTTGTAGGCGGCGTTGCCGGGGTCCAGCTGATCGACGAGCCACAGCCGCTCCTGCGCGAACGACAGCGGCAGCGCGCGGTCGCGGGGCACCGCAGTGAGCGGCAGGCGCACCGGAGCGGCGGCGCCGCCGCTCCCGGCCGCCTCGATCGCTGCGGCGAGCCCGGCGATGGTCGGCGTCTCGAACAGGGCGCGCAGCGGAAGCTCGACCTGGAAGACCTCACGGATGCGCGAGACGAACTGTGTCGCGATCAGCGAATGGCCGCCGGTCTCGAAGAAGTTGTCGTGGACGCTCACCTGCGCGACGTTGAGAATGCTTCGCCAGATCTCCGCCAGTCCCTCTTCGATCGGACTGCGCGGCGCGACGAACGGCGTCTCGACGTCGGGCCGGCTTTGATCCGGGGCGGGCAGCGCGCGCCGATCGACCTTGCCGTTGACGGTCAACGGCATCGCCTCGAGCACGACGAACGCGGCCGGAACCATGTACTCGGGCAGCCGTTCGGTCAGGTAGCTGCGCAACTGCGGTCCGAGCGCCCGCGCCGCGGTGCCGCTGCCCGGATCGCTCGTGAAGGCGGTGAGCGCGCCTTCGGCCGCCGGCGCGGGAAACTCGACACGCGCCGCAGGAACGGCTGTGCGGCGGCGGATCATCACGTCGAACGATCCGTCCGCGCGCGACGACGCCCAGCTCAAATCCACGGTGTACGGGACATCGTCCGCGAGACGCCACAGGTCTTCGGGATCCACCGCTCCGCCCGCCGCGGCCGCGGCCTGCCGCAGCTCGCCGCTGCGCTCCGGCGCATCCGCCGATCCCAGGAGGCGGATAGCCTCGACCGCGGTCGCGAGGCGCGCGTTGGGCACCCCGAGGAATGCGATCGCATCCGCTCCCGGCTCGCGGAGCATCGCCTGCAGCCGCGCCAGCGTCATGCTCTCGCCGCGCCAGTCGCGCCACGCGACATCCGGCGATCCGGCCGGGGCTCCGCCGAATTCGACGATGGCGTCGTAACGGAATTCGTTCAGCTCCTGCCAGCGGCGTCCGCGCTTGGGTTGGATGTGCACGGCGGTGATCGCCGGCGATTGCGCGCGCAGCGCGGCGAAGAACGCAGGGGCGATCAGCAGCTCCTGCTCCTGGGCGATGTGTTGCGCGATCCGCTGCCGCAGCCGATCCACCGGCAGATCGTCAGGCGCCTGGAACAGCTGCACGGCGGTGTGATACGCCTCGAGCAGCGCATGGTTGCGCAGGTCCCCGAGGTAGAGGATCCCGCCCGGCGCGAGCACCCGGGCCGCACCGTCGATCACCCGCAGGAGGTATTCCGCGCTCGGGAAGTACTGCACGACCGAGTTGAGGAGGACGACGTCGAACGAGCCGGGCGCCATGCCGCTGAAGTCGTCGGCGACGCGCGGCAGCAGCGTCACGCGCTCGCGCAGCGCCGGCGGCAGCCGGTCACGCAGATAGCTGATGGCGACCTCGGAGAAGTCGGTCGCGCAGTACTGCTCGCATGCCGGCGCCAGGCGGAACAGCAGCATCCCGGTGCCGGCGCCGATCTCGAGAATCCGCCGCGGCCGCCGCTCGAGCACGCGCGCCACCGTCTGGTCGACCTGCTCCTGCATCGCCGCCGCGTCGATCGGCAGGCCGGTGTAGGTGCTCAGCCAGCCGGCGGTATTCAGCGTCGGATCCTCCTCCTCGCCGGCGGCGACGACCTCGTCGTACAAAACGGTGTCGTACACCTTCCGCCACTGCGCGACGCGCTCGGCTTCGTAGCGCTCGTCGACGGCTCCGCCGGGCGCGGCGCTGTCCTCGCGGCGCGGCACGACGTACGCCACGAGGCGCCGATCGCCGGGCGCGTCCTCGCGCACGATGACGACCGCATGCCCCACCGCGGGATGCTGCTCGAGCGCCGAGGCGATCTCCCCCGGCTCGATGCGGAAACCGCGGATCTTCACCTGCTCGTCGAGGCGCCCGGCGAAATGAATGTTGCCGCCGGCGTCGTAACGCGCCAGGTCGCCGGTGCGATACAGGCGCGCGCCCGGCGTCGCGGAAAACGGATCCGGGACGAAGCGCTCGGCGGTGAGATCGGGACGGCCCTGGTAGCCGCGTGCCAGGCTCGCGCCGCCGACGTGCAACTCGCCGGTCACCCCGACCGGAACGGGAGCGCCGGCACGGTCGAGGATGTAGGCGGTGACGTTGTCCACCGGCCGGCCGATCGACGGCGCGCTGCCGTCCGCCCCCGCGTGCACCGGCCCGCAGGTGCTGACCACCGAATTCTCCGTCGGCCCGTAGTGGTTCACGAAGGCGAACGGCAGCGGCCGTTCCGGCGCCTGGGCCAGGCGATCGCCGCCGGTGAGCAGCGCGCGCAGCGCGAGTCCGGAAGGCGGCGCGACCTGCAGCGCCGCCTCAGCGAGCGGCGTCGGCAGGAAGCTGATGGTGATGCGGCTGGCGGCCAGCCACTGCCACAGCGCCGCGGGATCCAGCGTCGTCTCTTCGCTTGGAATATGGAGGCTGGCGCCGGAGGTCAGGTAGGGCCAGATCTCCCAGACGCTCGCGTCGAACCCGACGCCGGCGAGCTGCGTCGCGCGATCCGCCGGCGAGACGGCATAGACGCGGCAGTGCCAGTCGACGAGATTCAGCAGGCCGCGGTGCGGGATCTCCACTCCCTTGGGCTGCCCCGTCGAACCCGAGGTGTAGATCACGTACGCCAGGTGGTCGAGACCGGCGCGGCTCGCGACCGGACCGGCGTCGATGCGCTCGAGCGCGGCCCACTCGCCGTCGAGCGCCACCACGTCGGCGGTCGTCTCGGGCAGGCGGCCCGTCAGGCGCGGTTGCGTGAGCAGCACCGTGGCGCGGGTATCGGCCAGCGCGAACGCGACGCGGGCGGCGGGGACGGCGGGGTCGAGCGGCACGTACGCCGCGCCGGCCTTCAGCACCCCGAGCAGCGCCGCGACCATCTCCGCCGATCCGTCCATGAACACCGGGACGCGTGACTCGGGGCCGACGCCGCGTGTCTGCAGGAGACGCGCGACCTGGTTGGCGCGCGCATCGAGCTCGCCGTAGGTCAGGGTGAGCGTCCCGTCGGCGACGGCCGTCGCCGCCGGATGCCGGGCGGCGTGCGCCGCGACGCGCTCGTGCGCGAGCGGCTCGGCCGGCGCCCTGCCGGGCGTGGCGTTCCAGGCGACGACGATGGTCTGCCGCTCCGCCTCGTCCAGCATCTGCAGGCGCGCCACCGGCGCCGCGGGCTCGGCCGTCGCGGAGGCGAGCACGTTGCGGTAATGCCCCAGCAGCCGGCGGATCGTGGGCGCGTCGAACAGGTCGGCGTTGTAGATGCACCACAACCGCCACGCGCCGGGCTGCCCGATGACGTGCATCTCGAGATCGAAGCGGGTCGTCTGCACCGCGGCGCCGAAGCGCTCCAGGGTGAGTCCCGCGAGATCCAGCGCCTCGGCCGGCGCGTTCTGCATCGCGAACACGACCTGGAACACCGGGTTGGCGCCGAGATCGCGTTCCGGCGCGAGATCCTCGACGAGACGCTCGAACGGCAGATCCTGGTGCGCGAACGCGTCATGCGCCACCGCCGCCACGCGGCCGACGAGATCGCGGAAGCTGCAATCGCCGCTGACCGCGGTCCGCAGCGCCAGGCTGTTGACGAAGAACCCGATCAGCCCTTCGATCTCGCTGCGGGTGCGGTTGGCGATTGGCGAGCCGACGACGAGATCCGTCTGTCCGGTGTAGCGGTGCAGCAGCGCGTTGAACGCGGCGAACAGGGTCATGAACGGCGTGACCTGCAGCTCGCGGCTGAGCGCGTCCGCGGAGGCGCTGAGATCCGCGCCGAGGTCGAGCCATTCGGAAGCGCCGCGGAAGCTCTGTATCGCCGGGCGCGGGTGGTCGGTCGGAAGCTGCAGCCGCTCGACGGCGGAGAGCTGCCGCCGCCAGTAGGCGAGCTGCGCGTCGAGCGCCGTGCCGGCCAGGCGCTCCCGCTGCCACACCGCGAAATCGGCGTACTGCACCGGCAGCTCCGGCAGCGGCGACGGCCGGCCGGCGGCGAACGCCGGATACAGCGCGTTCAACTCGCGCGTCAGCACGCCGAGCGACCAGCCGTCGGCGGCGATGTGGTGGATCGTGAGCAGAAGCACGTGGTCGTCCGGCGCGAGGCGCAGCAGCCGCGCCCGCACCAGCGGACCGACGGCGAGATCGAACGGCAGGAGCGCTTCCTCGCGTGCGAGGCGATGGGCCTCGGCTTCGCGGGCGTCCGCGGCGCCGAAGGTCGTCAGATCGAGCGGATCGAGTGACAGCGCCAGCGACGGCGCGGCCACCTGCGACGGCTGTCCGGCCTCGACCGGAAAGGTCGTCCGGAGCACGTCGTGGCGGCGCACGATCTCGTTCAGCGTCCGCTCCAGCGCACCGGCGTTCAGCGTCCCTCGGAACCGCAGGGCCAGCGGCATGTTGTAGGCGGCGCTGCCCGGTTTCAGCTGGTCGAGAATCCACAGCCGCTGCTGCGCGAACGAGAGCGCAGCCGGGCCCGCGCCGCTGCGGCGCGGAATCGCCGCCGGGCGCGCCGCGGCGCCGCCGCGCAGCCGCTGCTCGAGCAGCGCCCGCTTCGCATCCGACAGGGGCGCGCGCGCACCCACGCGGGCAGTACCGTCCGACATCTATTTCGACTCCTGGGCGTTCGCCGCGGCGCCGCCGACGAGACGGGCCGCGTCCTCTTCGCTCATCGCGTCGATCTGCTCGGCCACGAGATCCTCGACCAGCGCGGCGATCTGCTCGACGGTGCGCGCCTCGAACATGCGGCGGAGCGGCAGCTCGATGGCAAAGGTGTCGCGCAGCCGCGACACGACCTGGGTCGCCAGCAGCGAGTGCCCGCCCAGCTCGAAGAAGTCATCTTCGACGCCGAACCCGTCGCGCCCGAGCACGTCCGCCCAGATGCCGGCGACCACACTCTCCACGCCGGTGCGCGGCGGGACGATCGCCGCGCGCGTCTCGGCCGGCGGCTCCTCATCGGGCAGCGCCCGCCGATCCAGCTTGCCGCTGGGACTCAACGGCAGCGCCGCCAGCCGCACGAACAGCGACGGCACCATGTAATCCGGCAGCCGTTCGCCGAGGTAGGCACGCAGCTCGCGCACCGGCACCGGCTCGCCGCCGCATTCGGCGATGTAGGCGACCAGCCGCGTATCCCCGGCCGTCCGCTCGCGCGCAATGACGGCCGCCTCCGCGATCGCCGGATGGCTGGTGAGCACGGCCTCGATCTCGCCGAGCTCGATGCGGAACCCGCGCACCTTCACCTGGTGATCCGTGCGCCCGGCGTAGTGCACCGATCCGTCGTCGAGATAGCGGGCCAGGTCGCCGGTGCGATACAGCCGCGCACCCGGGACGGTCGAGAACGGATCCGGGACGAAGCGCTCGGCCGTCAGCGCCGGACGGTTCCAGTAGCCGCGGCCCACCTGCACGCCGCCGAGATACAGCTCGCCGAGCACGCCCGGAGGCACCGGGCGGAGATTGCGGTCGACGACGTAGGTCTGCGTGTTGGCGACCGGACGTCCGATCGGCACGATCGAGCGCGCGTCGTCGCGCACGCACGCCCAGTAGGTCACGTCGACGGCCGCTTCGGTCGGCCCGTAGAGATTGTGCAGCTCGGCGTTCAGCGTGGCGAAGAACCGCTGCTGCAGATCGAAGGGCAGCGCTTCGCCGCTGCAGATCACGCGGCGCACGCCGCTGCACCGCGCGGCCGACGGCTCGTCGAGAAACGCGCGCAGCATCGACGGCACGAAGTGCAGCGTCGTCACGCCGGCGGACCGGATGATCTCCGCGAGGTAGGCGGGATCCTGGTGGCCGCCCGGCCGCGCGACGACCAGCGGCGCGCCGGTCATCAGCGGCCAGAAGAACTCCCAGACCGAGACGTCGAAGCTGAACGGGGTCTTCTGCAGCACGCGATCGGCCGGCGTCAGCCCGTACTGCTCCTGCATCCACAACAGGCGGTTGCAGATCCCGCGATGCGCGTTCATCGCCCCTTTGGGCGTGCCGGTCGAGCCCGAGGTGTAAATCATGTAGGCCAGATTGCCCGGCGTCACCGCAACGCGGAGCCGGTCGGCCGACTCCGCGGCGATCCGGGCGGCGTCGCCGTCCGTCGACAACAGCGGCGCGCCCACCAGCGGCACCCGATCGCGGACCTGCTCGTGGGTGACGATCACCGACGGACGCGCGTCGGCCGTCATGAACGCGAGCCGCTCCGCCGGATAGCCCGGATCCAGCGGCACGTACGCGGCGCCCGCCTTCAGCACGCCGACCAGCGCGACGACGAGGTCGAGCGAGCGTTCCATGCACACGCCGACCAGCGACTCCGGCCCCGCCCCGAGCGCGCGGAGACGGCGCGCCAGCTGGTTGGCGCGGCGATCGAGATCGGCGAAGGTCAGCCGCTCGCCGCCATACATGACGGCGACGGCGTCCGGCGTCCGATCGATCTGCGCCTCGATCAGCTCGTGCAGCAGCGCCGGCGCGTCGTAGCGGCGCGCGGTGTCGTTCCACTCCGTCACGATGCGCTGCTCGTCCTCGGCGGACAGCATCCGCAGATCCGCGACCGGCGCCGCCGGCGCAGCCGCGGCCGATTCCATCAGCCGCGCGAAGTGCGACGCGATCCGCTCGATCGTGCCGGCGTCGAACAGGTCCGAGCTGTAGATGTACACCGCGTCGAAGGCGCCGCCGCTCTCCCAGATGTGCAGCTCGAGATCGAAGCGCGACACCGTGCGGCGCGCGCGGACCGGGCTGATCGCGAGCGGCCCGAGGCGCAGATCGCCGAGCGGCAGGTTCTGCACGGCGAAGCTGACCTGGAACAGCGGGTTGCGCGTCAGATCGCGATCCGGCTGCAGCTCGTCGACCAGCTTCTCGAACGGCAGGTCCTGATGCGCGTAGGCGTCGAGCGCGGCGTGCCGGACGCGATCCACCAGCTGCTCGAAGGTGGGGTTCCCCGACAGATCGGTGCGCAGCACGAGAGTGTTCACGAAGAAGCCGAGGAGATCCTCGATCTCCTCGCGGTTCCGGTTGGCGATCGGCGATCCGACCGCGACGTCCTCCTGGCCCGAGTAGCGCGCGAGCAGGAGCTGGAAGCCGGCGAGGAACACCATGAACGGCGTCACGCCGCGCTCGCGGCACATGCGCTGCACCGCCGCCGCCAGTCCGGCCGGCAGACGCTCGATGTGCACCGCGCCCTTGTAGCTCGGCAGCGGCGGCCGCGGACGATCGGTCGGCATCTGCAGCGGCGTCAGGCCGGCCAGCTGCTCGCGCCAGTAGGCGAGATGGCCTTCGAGCGTGTCGCCCTGCAGCGTTTCGCGCTGCCAGGCGGCGAAATCGGCGTACTGAATCTGCAGCGGCGGCAGCGACGGCGTCTCGCCGCTGACGAAGCTGCCGTAGAGCGCGGTCAGCTCGCGGGCGAGCACGCCCAGCGACCACCCGTCGGCGACGATGTGATGGAACGTCAGCGCGAAGAGATGATCGTCGGGCGCGGCCTGGAACAGCCGCGCGCGGACCAGCGGACCGGCGGTCAGATCGAACGGCCGGTTCATCTCGTCCATCAGCAGCGACTCGCGCGCGTCCGCCGACAGGCCGCTGACATCGTCCAGCGGGAGCGGGATCGACAGCGCCGGCTGCACCAGCTGGTATGGCTCGCCGCCCGATTGATGGAACGTCGTCCGCAGCGTGTCGTGGCGGCGGATGATCTCGTTGACCGCGCGCTCGAGCGCGCCGCGATCGAGCGGCCCCTGGAGCCGGAGGGCAACCGGCGTGTGATACGCCGACCCCGATCCGAGCTGCTCGAGGAACCACAGCCGCTGCTGCGCGAACGACAACGGCGCCCGCGCGCCGCGAGGCCGAGGCACGATCGGCGCCGCCGCGGCGCCGCCGGCGTGCCGAACCGCTTCGACCATGCGCGCCAGCCCGGCGATGGTCGGCGCTTCGAAGAGCGCGCGCAGCGGCAGGTCGATGCCGAACATCGATCGCACCCGCGAGACGACCTGCGTCGCGAGCAGCGAGTGGCCGCCGGCCTCGAAGAAGTTGTCGTGGACGCTGGGACGCTCGATGCGCAGCACGTCGCACCAGATGTCTGCGAGCGCCTCCTCGACCGGGCTGCGCGGCGGCACCGCCACGCTCTGGCCGAGCGTGCGCAGCGTCTCGGGCCGCGGCAGGCGCCGGGCGTCGATCTTGCCGTTCGGGGTGAGCGGCAGCGCGTCGAGCTGCACGAACGCGGAGGGCATCATGTATTCCGGCAGCGTTTCCGCCAGGTGCTGCCGCAACTGCGGCACGACGCCGCGGGCCAACGTCCCGGCAACCGGTTCGTTCGCGAACGCGCCGAACGACGCCTCCTCGCGCTCCGCGTCCGCCTCGAATCCGACGGGCGCCTCCGCGGCGGCGCCGCGCGGCCGGATGAACGCGTCGAACGTGCCGTCCGACCGGCCTGCCAGCCAGCTCAATTCGACCTCGCAGCCGAGTTCCGGCCCGAGCGCCCAGAGATCTTCGGGATCGACCCCGCCGGCGGTGTTTCCCGCGCGCACGGTCTCGATCGACGCCGCATCGTCCGCCGCGGCGAGCCGTCGAACGGTCTCGACGTGCGCCGCGACGCGCGCGTTGGGGACGTTCCGCAGGAGGATCGCATCGCGCGATCCGCCAAGCATCTCGCGCAGCCGCTGGATCGTCAGCCCGCCGGCGTCCCAGTCCAGCGGCGAGACCGATGGCGGCGCGGCCGGACGTCCGCCGACTTCCAGCGTCGCGTCGTAGCGGAATTCCGTGAGCTCGTGGACGTGGCGGCCGCGCTTCGGCTGCACGCTGGCATGCGTGACGCCGGGAATGCGGCGGGCCGCGGCCGCGAAGAAGCGCGGCGAGACGAGCAGCTCCTGTTCCTGCGCGATGTGCTGCGCGATCCGCGCGCGCACCTGCCCGGCGGCGCTGTCGGGCGGCGCCTGGAAGACCTGGACCGCGGTGTGGAACGTCTCCATCAGCGCGTGGCTGCGGACGTCTCCCACGAACACCGCGCCGCCCGGCGCCAGCACGCGCACCGCCCCTTCGACGACGCGGAGCAGGTAATCCCAGCCGGGGAAGTACTGGACGACGGAATTCAGGATGACGGCGTCGAACGATCCCGGCTCGAGGCCGCTGAAGTCGTCGGCCATCCGCTGGCGCAGATCGACGCGTCCGCGCACGTCCTCGGGCAGCCGCGCCGCGACGTAATCGAGCGCGACCGCGGAGAAGTCCGTGGCGCAGTAGCGCTCGCAGTCCCGCACGAGGCGGAACAGCAGCAGGCCGGTGCCGCAGCCGATTTCGAGGATGCGGCGCGGCCGCCGCGCCGCGATCCGCGCCACCGTCTGTTCGACCTGCTCGCGCATCGCCTCCGCGGGAATCGGCTGCCCCGTGTAGGTGCTGTTCCATCCCGCGATGTTGAACGTCGGGTCCTCGTCGCCGCCGCGCGCGCCGCCGCGCACCTCGTCGTAGATGACGGTGTCGTAGACCTTCTGCCACTGCGCGACGCGATCGGCTTCGAGCGCGCTGCTGTTGGCGGCGCGCTCGACCGGCTGCGTGACGACGTAGGCGACCAGGCGGCGATCGCCCGGCTCGTCCTCGCGCGCGACGACGGCGGCGTTGCGCACGGCGGGATGGCGCCGCAGCGTGCTCTCGATCTCCCCCAGCTCGATGCGGAAGCCGCGAATCTTGACCTGCCCGTCGAGCCGGCCGATGAATGCCAGCCGTCCGTCAGGCAGCCAGCGCACGACGTCGCCGGTCTTGTACAGCCGTCCGCCCTGGCGGAACGGATCCGGAATGAAACGTTCGGCGGTCAGCTCCGGACGGCGCAGGTACCCGCGCGCCAGCCCGTCGCCGCCGATGTACAGCTCGCCGGGCACGCCGGGCGGCTGCGGATTCAGCGCCGCATCGAGCACGTAGACGCGGGTGTTGGCGATCGGACGTCCGATCGACACCGAGGGCGCATCCGCGGGAAGGTCGCGCGGAATCGGATAGCAACAGGTGAACGTCGTGCTCTCGGTCGGACCGTAGCCGTTGACGATGGTCGTCCCGGGAAGCGCGGCGAGGGCGCGGCGCACGTGATCGACGGAGAGCGCTTCGCCGCCGGTGAGCAGCTGCCGCACCGGGCGGAGGATCTCAGGCGACTCGTCGACGATCGCGTTGAACAGCGATGCCGTGAGCCACAGCGTCGTGACGCCTTCGCCGGCGAGGACCTGTCCGAGCTCGGCGGTCGTGGGGACGGCGCCGGGATAGAGCGCGCAGCGCCCGCCGTGCAGCAGGGCGCCCCAGATCTCGAGCGTCGACGCGTCGAATGCGACCGGCGCGAGCTGCAGGAACGTCTGGTCCGCCCCGAAGCGGATGTAGTCGACGCCGAACAACAGGCGCAGCACGCCGCGGTGCCGGACCTCGACGCCCTTGGGGACGCCGGTCGATCCGGAGGTGTAGGTGACGTAGGCGAGGTCGTCGGTCGTGGACGTCGAGGCGATCGCCGCGTCACTCTCCGCGGCGATCTCTGCCCAGTCCGCGTCCAGGCGCAGCACGCGCGTCGCCGGCGCCGCGTCGAGCGGCAGCCGCTCGATCAGGTGCGCCTGGGTCAGCAGCACTGGCGCGGCGATGTCGTTCAGCATCAGCGCGAGCCGCTCGCGCGGATAGGTGGACTCGAGCGGCACGTACGCCCCGCCGGCCTTGAGGATCGCCAGCAGGCCGACGACCATGTCGAGCGAGCGTTCGGCGGCGAGGCCGACCAGCACGTTGGGTCCGACACCCAGGCCGCGGAGCCGCCGGGCCAGTTGGTTCGCGCGGCGATCGAGCTCGCCGTAGGTGAGCGGCGCACCGCCGAACGAGACGGCGACGGCATCCGGCGTCGTCCGCGCCCGATCGGCGAACACCTCGTGGACGGTGCGGTCGCTCGGATACGGCGCGCTGGTGGCGTTCCACTCGTCGATCACCAGCCGGCGATCGTCGCTCGACGCCATCGGAATGGCGGAGATCGCGCGGTCCGCGCGCGCCACCACGGATTCGAGGATCCCTTCGTAGTGGCGGAGCATGCGCCGCACGGTCGCGGCCTCGAACAGATCCTCGCGGAACAGCAGCTCGACGGCCCACGTGCCGGCGCGCTCGCGGACGTACACCTCGAGGTCGAACCGCGTCGTGGTGACGTCCAGCTCGAAGGGCTCCACGTGCAGGTTGGTGAGCGCCGCCTCGGTGGCCGGCGCGTTCTGCACGGCGAAGATCACCTGGAACAGCGGGTTCTCGGCGAGACGGCGTTCCGGCTGCAGGTCCTCGACGACCTTCTCGAAGGGGACGTCCTGGTGCGCGAACGCGCCGAGCGCCACGTCGCGCACGCGGCCCAGCAATTCGACGAACGTCGGGTCGCCGGACACGTCCGTCCGCGTCACCAGCGCGTTGACGAAGAAGCCGATCAGCGGCTCGATCTCCGCGCGCGTCCGGTTGGCGATCGCGGAGCCGACGACGAGGTCGTGCTGGCCGGTATAGCGGTGCAGCAGCACGTTCCACGCCGCGAGCAGGATCATGAACGGCGTCGCCCCGTGGCGGCGGCCGAGCTCGCGAAGGCCCTCGCCGATCGCCGGCGACAGCTGCAGCCGCTCGCGTCCGCCGCGGAACCACGGCGCGTCGGTGCGCGGGCGATCGGTCGTGAGCTGCAGCGGCTCGAGACCCGCGAGCTGACGCCGCCAGTAGCCCAGCTGTTCGTCGAGACGCGCCCCCGACAGCCGCTCGCGCTGCCACACCGCGAAGTCGCCGTACTGGATCGGCAAGGCGGGCAGCTCCGGCGTGCGGCCGCTGACGATCGCCTCGTAGGAGGCGCCGATCTCGCGGGTGAACAGCGCCGCCGACCAGCCGTCCGAGATGATGTGATGCCCGGTGAAGAGCAGCACGTGATCGTCCGGCGCGAGTCGCAGCAGCATCGTCCGGATCAGCGGCGGCTCGGCCAGCGCGAACGGCTTCTCGGCCTCGTCGCGCGCGAAGCGGCGCACCGCCGCCTCCTGCTGCGCCGGTTCGACGTGCTGGAAATCGATCTGCCGCAGCGGGATGGTCAGCGCCGGGCGCACGACCTGCGCCGGCTCGCCGCCATCGGCGACGAACGCGGTGCGCAGCACGTCGTGGCGGCGGACGACTTCGTTGATGCTCTGCTCGAGCGCCGGCACGCTGAGCGCGCCGCGCAGGCGGATCGCCGCCGCGATGTTGTAGGCCGGGCTGGCGGGATCGAGCTGGTGCAGCAGCCAGAGCCGCTGTTGTGCGAACGACAGCGGATACCGTCCCGATCGCGGCGCCCGCGGGATTGCCGCGTCTCCCTCGGTCGTGCCGCCGCGCAGCAGCGCCAGGATGTCGGGCTTCAGCCGCGTCAGCTCGGCGCGCAGCTCCGCGGTGAGCGCCGCCTCGGATCCGCGGACGCGGAGCCGGTCGCCGTCGACGGCGACGTGGATACCGCTGGCGCGCAGGCGGGCGAGCAGATCGATGGCGCTCACAGCTCGAATTCCTTCGCCGGCGCCGCGGCGTCCGCGACCGGCGCGGCGGCGGCCCACTGCAGCATGTCGACGCGCTGCGCGATCCCCGCGACGGTCGGCGCCTCGAACAGGCTTCGCACCGGCAGGTCGACCTGGAACGCGGCGCGCACCCGCGAGATCAATTGCGTCGCCAGCAGCGAGTGGCCGCCCAGCTCGAAGAAGCTGTCGCGCACCCCCACGGCCGGCACGCCGAGGACTTCCGCGAACATCGCGCCCACCCGCCGTTCGAGATCGGTTCGCGGCGGCTCGGACACGGGGCGGTCGGCGGCGACGCGCGCAGTGGCGGGGAGCTGCGCGCGATCGATCTTCCCGGAGGTCGTGCGCGGCAGCCGGTCCATGCGGACGAACACACCGGGCACCATGCTCGGCGGCAGCTCGGCGGCGAGCCGCGCGCGGAGATCCGCGACATCGATCGTCTGCGGCGCGACGACGAACGCGCACAGGTATTTCGTCCCGGCCGCATCGTCGCGATCGATCACCGCGACGTCGCGCACGTCCGGACAGGTGCGCAGCACGTTCTCGATCGCGGCGAGCTCGATCCGCTCGCCGCGGATCTTCACCTGCTGGTCGCGGCGGCCGCGCAGCTCGAAGCTGCCGTCGGCGAGGACGCGGCCCAGGTCGCCGGTGCGATAGACGATGTCGGCGGGATCGCTGCCGAACGGGTTCTGCACGAACCGATCGCCGGCCGGCGCCTGGCCGAGATAGCCGAGCGAGCGATACGGCGTGCGGATGTAGATCTCGCCGACGAGTCCGCGCGGCACCGGCCGCCCGCGCCGATCGACCAGGATCGCGGTGGTCCCGGCCATCGGGCGGCCGATCGGCACCGAGGCCCGTGACTGGTCGGCCGGCTGCACGCGATGGAAGAACTTGACCATCGTCGTCTCCGACGGTCCGTAGAGATTCACGAGCTGGACGCGCGGGCCGAAGACGTCGAACCAGCGCTTCACGTCGGCCGGCAGCAGCGGCTCCCCGGAGAGCAGCACGTGGGTGAGCGCGGCGAACTGTTCGGGCCGCAGCGGCTCGTTGAGCAGCGTGCGGAACAGCGACGGCACGCAGTGCACCAGATTGATGCGCGCCGCATCGAGCCAGGCGGCGAGCCGGGGCGCGTCGAGCTTCAGGTCCGGCGACTCAGGGACGCAGACCGTTCCTCCGGCGCACAGCGGCACGAACACGTCGCGGAGGAATGCGTCGAACGACGGCGTGATCAACTGGCTGACGCGAAGCCCGTCGCCGAAGCGGAACGCGTCGATCTCCCACCGGATGAACTGATCGATCGCCTTGAGGCGGCCGAGAATCCCTTTGGGGCGGCCCGTCGATCCGGACGTGAAGTACACGTAGCAGGCGTCGTCCGGATCGCGCGCCAGGTCGAACGGGGCGGCGCTCCCCGTCAGGCGATCGACGGCGGTGACGACGCGATCGGGGCCGGCAATGGCGGCGGCCAGAGACGCGGCATCGCCCGAGGTGACGAAGTACTTCGCGTCCACTTCGCCGACGAGCGTGTCGAGATGGCGGCGCGGCGAGCGCGGGTCGAGCGGTACGAAGATGCCTCCCGCGCGCAGCACGCCGAGGATCGCGACGATCGCGTCGGCCGACGTGCCGGTCAGCACGACGACCATGCCGTGGCGCGGCAGGCCGGCGGCCCGCAGCGCGTTGGCCAGGGTCCAGGCGCGCCGATCGAGCTCCGCGTAGGTCACGCGCTCGCCGCCCTGCTCGATCGCGACGCTGTCGCCGCGCCGGCCGGCGACGTCGCCGACCCACGCGTGGACCGGCCGGAAGATCGCGCGCTCGGTCACGATCATGCGAGCGCCACGTTGAAAGCCGCAATCTCGCCGAGCTGCTCGACGTCGCTGACCAGCGGCAGCGCCGACAGCCGGCAGGCCGGATCGGCGGCAATCGCCTCGAGCAGCAGGGCGTACCGCTGCAGCATTTGATCGATGGTCGCGGCGTCGAACAGGTCCGCCGCGTAGACCATGCGCAGCAGGAGATCGTCCGGACGCTCGATTGCGTAGAGGGTCAGATCGAACTTCGCCCCTTCCTCCTCGGCGTCGATCATCTGGACGGAGAGGCCGCGCAGCGCATGCGGGGCGGCGGCGAGGCTGACCATGTTGAAGAACACCTGGACGAGCGGGGCGCGCGTCAGATCGCGCTCGAGCTGCATCGTGTCGACGACCTTGTCGAACGGCACTTCCGCGCGCTGGTAGGCGTTCAGCGCCGTCTCGCGCACGCGGCCCAGCAGCTCGAGAAACGACGGGTCGCCCGACAGGTCCGTCCGCAGCGCCAGCGTATTCACGAAGCAGCCGATGAGCGGTTCGGTCGCCGGATTCGAGCGCCCCGCGACGGGCGAGCCGACGATCACGTCTTCCTGATCGGAGTAGCGCGCCAGCAGCGTCTTGAACGCCGCGAGCAGGACCATGAACAGCGAGCCGCGGCCGCGCTGGCCGACCGCGCGCAGCGCGCGCACCTGCGCGAGACTCAGCGTGCGCCAGGCGATCGCTCCGCGGTGGCTCGTGTGCGCCGGACGCAGGCGGTCGGCCGGCAGATCGAGAATCGGACTTCCCGCGAGGCGCGACGTCCAGTACTGAAGCTGTTCGCCGACGGCCGGCGTGTCCACGTGCCGCGCTTCCCACGCCGCGAACTCACTGAAGGCCATCGGCAGCGCCGGCAACGACGGCGGCACGCCGGCGGCGAAGGCGTCGTAACCCGCGGCGATTTCCCGCAGGAGCACGCCGACCGACACGCCGTCGCACACGAGATGATGCGCGGTCACGAGCAGCACGTGATCGTCCGCGGCCAACTGCAGGAGGCGCATCCGCACGATCGGCCCGTTGACGATGTCGATCGGCACGCGGATCTCGTCGCGGCACACACGCCGCACGGCCTCTTCACGGGCGCTCGGATCCGCCGTGGTCATGTCTTCGATGGCGAGCGGGACCGGCCGCGGCGGCGCCACCTGCGCCACCGGCCGATCGTCGACCAGGGGGAACGTCGTCCGAAGCGCGTCGTGGCGCGCCACGATCTCGCCCAGCGCGCGCGCGAGCGCCGCCCGATCCAGCGATCCGCGGATCCGGATCGCGACCGGGACCAGGTACGCACACGTGCCCGGGGACAGCTGCTCGGCGAACCAGATGCGCCGTTGCCCGAACGACAGCGTCCACGGGCGGTCGGCGGCCGGCGCGGAGACACGGACGCCGGCGGCCGCGCGCTCCGAGAGCAGGCGGGCGAGCAGGGTTCGCTTCGCTTCAGACGGCAAGCCAGACGACAACTTGGATGCTCTCCTGACGTGGACTCAATTGGGTGCGGGGGGGGCATTCCAAGATGCGGGCCAGTCTCGGGGGGCGGAACGGCCGTAAACTCTCGAAAAATCGAGTGTTCAGGCTCGAAAGGGACAAATGTCTCCCGGATGGATGACTTTAGTCTACCTTCCGGATTGGGGAAAAAGCCGGGCCGGCGCACCGTGCGGCGTGCCGGCCCTGGGGGAGCCGAGTCGACTTCTTCGGTGCGTCCTTACTTGACCGTTACGCAGGCCGAGAATTCCGAGGTGTTGCCGGTCGAATCGGTCGCGGTCGCCGCAACCCCGAATCCAACCGGCACCGTGAACGGGAGGACCACATCGAAGGCGCCGTTGCCGGCGCCGTTCGTCACCACGTTCACCTGCCCGAGCGCGTAGCGCCCTTCGCCGTGTCCGCCCGCCGGATCGCACACCGTGTCGGCGAAGAGCTGCACGAGGAACGTGCCATTCGCCGTGCTGTTCAGCGTGCCGACCAGGCGCGTGGCGCCGCCCGCGGTGGTTACCGAGGTGAACACCGGGAAGTTCTGGAAATTGTTCGGCCCCGAGTCGCCGTCGCCCAGGTCGTTCGGCGTGATCGCCTGCGGCGTACCGAGGTCGATCCCGCGCAGCCCGTTCGAGTGGATCGAGTTCGAGACGATGCGGTTGCGCAGCCCCTGCGCGATCCACACGCCGTTGAACCCCGCCTCCATCGGATCGCCGATCGGACCGCGGCCGTTGAACGCGATGAGGTTCCCCTGGATCAGGTTGTCGGTCGAGTCCTCCCAGATCAGGACGCCGTCGTAGGTGTTGCCGGCGATCACGTTGCCGAGAATCTGGTGGCCGCTGCCGCCCCGGATCTGCACGCCGCGATCGTTGGCGATGAAGTCGGTGACGGTGCGGTTCACGCCGAGGAAGTTCCCCTGCACGATGTTGTTGCTGGAGCCGCCCAGCATGCGGACGCCGGTGGCGCGGTTGCCGGCGATCAGGTTCCCCATGCCGGCGCCCGGTCCGCCGATCAGCAGGTTGCTCGACCCGATCACCGCGATGCCGCGGGCCTCGTTCGAACGCTCCAGCATGCCGGTCACGTCGACGCCGATGAAGTTCCCCTGGATGACGGCGCCGTTCGAGCCGTCGACGACAATGCCGCCGCCGCCGCCCTTCGCCTTGTTGTTGCTGATCACGTTGCGCTGCGAGACCGCCGGACCGCCGATGCGGTTGTTCGGCGAGTTCTGCATCACGACGCCATGGCCCGTGTTGGTGCCGGTGTCCCCGTCGGCGCTCAGCCCGACGTAGTTCATCTCCAGGACGTTGCCGCCCTTGGTCTTCAGCGTGATGCCGTCACCGCTGAATCCGGTGACCGCCAGGCCGCGCAGCGTCGAGCTGCCCGCCGTCACCTGGATGCCGCCGGGCGCGCCGTTGCCGTTGACCTCGATCAGCGGCCGATCGACGAACCCCGGCTGCGTCGTGCCGTCGAGCACCACCGGGCTGGTGATGATCGGCAGCGCGGACCCGACGTTGATCCGCTGCAACCCGGTGCCAATCGCGAAGTGGATGGTGTCGGTGCCGGCGACGGCGTTGGCCTGCTGGATCGCGGCGCGCAGGGTGCACGGACCGTTGCCGGCCGTCGCGCAGACGCCGTCCCCGGTGTTGCTGTCGGCCCCATCGCCGGTGCTGGTGACGACGAACGTCACGCCGCTCTGAGCCGAGGCGACGGCCGGGAGAAGACCGACCGCGGCAACCCACGCGGCAACGAGTCGAACTGCAAGTCGCATGTTGAACAATCCTCCGGAATATTCCGATGACAATCGAGGCTGAGGGACTGTGCAAACACGCGGCCTGAGCTGATCCGTGGACATCCGGCGGAATTGGCGCCGGATCCGGCGGGGAAACCGACGTAAGTCGCGCGCGGCGCAGACTAAAGGTCCGCGCCGCCGCTACTCGACGGATTTCGGGGTCACGAGCCGGCCGACAGGACGCCGAGCAGCCGCTCGACTTCCGCGTCGCTCAGCTCCTCGAGCTGCCCCAGAAGCCGCTGCGCCTGCTCGGGCGTCAGATCGGCGGGCAGCCGACCCGGCGCAGCGGCAGGTCCCGCTCCGGCGCCGTCCGCCCCGTCGAGCGACTCCATCACCGCCGCCGCCAGCCCCTCGACCGTGGTGCCGTCGAGGAACACGCCGACGGCCACGGATACGTCGAGGGCGCGCTGAATCCGGTTCCGCAGCTCGATCGCCATCAGGGAATCGACGCCGAGATTGTTCAGCGGCTCGCCGACCGGCGTGCCCTGGATGCGCAGGACCGCGCCGACCTGCTCGGCGCAGAACGCCTGCACCAGCGCAAGCCGCCCCTCGGGGTCGGCCTCGAGCACGGCGCGCCGGGTCAGACCGGTTCGTCGCCGCGCGGCGGAGCGTGCCGCGGCCGCCGCCACCGCCTCGTCGTCGCTCAACCGGCTGCCGTCCGCCGCCGCGATCCAGTGCCGCGTCCGCTGGAACGGGTAGGTCGGGAGCGACGCCGTGTGCCGGGATCCCTCGGCGCTGACCTGCGCCCAGGCGATGGACGCCCCGTCGACGTACATCGCGGCAAGGGCGCGCAGACGATCCTCCCGGCTGCGCGTGGCGCCCACCTCGAGAACGACGCGAAGTCCCTTGTCGCGAAGCGCGGCAATCGCTTCCGGCATCTTCGCGCTGCCCGCGGCGTTGAGGACGGTGCCGGACGTGAACGCGAGCGCCGGCGCCGCGCACTCGCCCGTCGCGGCGGATGCGAACGTGAGCCGCGAGGGGGCATACGACACCGCACGGGCGATGCGCTCGAGCGTCTCCCGATCGCCGGCATTCACCGCCGCCAGACGCAGCGCGTCGTCCAATGAGATCGCACCCGCGACGCACGCGGCGACGAGCTCTCCGGTTCCCTCCCCGACGACCCCGGCCGGCTGAACGCCCCACGCGCGCCACGTCTCCGCCAGCGCGTACTCGAACGCGAACCGCCGGTTCAACCGCGGCCCGGCGATCTCGCGGCACCGATCGTACGCGGCGCGAAAGGCAGCGTCGGTCGCGGACGCGCGCTCGATCGCGGCCTCGTCGACGTCGCCGCCGCGGAAGACGAACGCCACCCTGGGCGGGCGGTTGTCCGTGGCGCGTCCGCGCATCACCCGCGGGTCCGCCGATGACGCCGCCTGCGGCAGCACCGCGCGCAGCTCCGCCATGTCGTGCGCCAGGATCGCCAGCCGGTGCGCGAAGTGCGCACGCCCCGCGTTCGCCGTATGGCAGATGTCCGCGAGCGAATCACGCGTCCCGGCCAGCGCCGCGGCAACTCGATCGATCTGCTGCTCGAGCGCGGCCTCGTCGCGCGCCGAGAGCGTGAAGAGGTGCGGACCGGCCGGCTCCCTGTCGCGCCCGATCGCCGCGGGGCCCTGCTCGACGACGACGTGCACGTTCGTGCCGCTGGCGCCAAACGAGCTGACCCCGGCGAGCTTCCGCTCGCCGGCCCAGACGGTAGCCGCGGTCGGGATGGCCACGCGCCCCGGATCCACCGTGATGTCGGGATTCAGCTCGCGCAGGTGCAGGTGCGGCGGAATCTCCCCGTGCTGGAGCGCGAGCACCGTCTTGATCAATCCGGCGGCGCCCGCGGCCGACTCGGCGTGACCGATGTTGGTCTTGACCGATCCGACGAGCAGCGGTCGCGAGGAACGGGCGCCGCCCAGGACGGCGTCCAGCGCGCGCACCTCGATGGGATCGCCGAGGCGCGTCCCGGTGCCGTGCGCCTCGACGTAGCTGATGTCGCGCGCGTCGACGGCGGCGTCGCGCAGCGCGTCGCGAAGCAGCGCCTCCTGCGCAAGACCGTTCGGCACCGTGATGCCGCTGCTGCGCCCGTCCTGGTTCATCGCCGATCCGCGGATGACCGCAAGGATCGGATCGCCGGCGTCGAGCGCCGCCTGCAGCGGCTTGAGGATCAGAATGCCGCACCCCTCCGCACGGACGATGCCGTCGGCGGCGGCGTCGAACGTGCGGCATACACCCGCGGCCGACAGCATGCCGGCCTTGGCGGCGACGACCATGCCATCCGGCTGCAGGATCAGGTTCACGCCGCCGGCCACCGCCATGTCGCAGTCGCCGTCGCGCAGGCTGCGGCACGCGAGATGAATCGCGGTGAGCGACGACGAGCAGGCGGTGTCGACCGCGAGCGCCGGCCCCTGCAGGCCGAGGATGTACGAGAGACGGCCGGCGGCGAAATTCAGGCCGTTGCCGGTCATCAGGTAGGCGTCGGTGTACTCGGCGCCGCCGGCGGCGACGATCTGCGCGTACTCGCTGTTGCTGATCCCGACGAACACGCCGGTCCGGGATCCGCGCAGCGCGGACGGATTCTGACCGCCGCGCTCGAACGCTTCCCACGTCACTTCGAGCAGCAGCCGGTGCTGCGGATCCATGCTGTCGGCTTCGCGCGGCGAGATGCCGAAGAACCCCGCATCGAACCGATCGACGCCGTCCACGAAGCCGCCGTGGCGCGCGTAGGTGCGGCCCGGCGCGTCGGGATCGGGATCGTAGTAACGATCGGCATCCCATCGATCGGGAGGGACCTCCGTCACCGCATGCTGTCCGTGCCGCAGCAGATCCCAGAACGCCTCGGGTGTGTCGGCCCCCCCGGGGAATCGGCAGGACATTCCGACGATCGCGATCTCGCGGTGGTCCGCGGCGGCGTGCGGGTGCGGCGCGGCGATCCGCTCCCCCGCCGGCGCTGCCGCGATGCCCAGCTGCTCGTCCAGATGCCCGGCCAGCGCGGCGACGCTGGGGTAGTCGAACGTCACCGTCGGGGAGAGCGAACGCTCGAACTGCTTCTCGAGCACGCGGCGCAGCTCGGTCGCCATCAGCGAGTCCATGCCCATGTCGAACAGGCCGTCCTCGTCGCCGATCGCCTCCGGATCGTCCGCGCCGACGACCCGCGCGACCAGGCGGCGCACGGCGCGCGCGATCGCGTCGCGGCGCTCCGCTTCCGGCAGTTTCGTCAGCGCCTGCACCAGACCCGGCACGAATGCGTCTCCCGCGGACGAGGACGCGGGCGCCGCGCTCGCCGCCGCGGCGCCGCGCAGCCGCTCGACGAGCGGACGGCTGCCCTTGGCTTCGTACACCGGGAGGAAGCGATCCCACGCGACGTCCGCCACGACGACCTGTGCGGCGTGCCCGCCCATCAACCGCTCGAGCGCGTCGAGGGCGGGCCCGGGCGGCAGCGCCGCGACGCCCATGAGCGCCAGCCACTTCTCGCCCTGCGCGTCGACCATGCCGCCGCCCGCCCACGGACCCCAGTTCACGCTGAGCGCCGGCAGGCCGCCGGCGCGGCGGTGATGCGCGACGGCATCGAGGAAATGATTGGCGGCAGCGTAGGACGCCAGCGTCTTCGATCCCCACACGGACGAGATCGAGGAATACAGCACGAAGTGATCGATGGGCAGCGAGAGCGACGCCTGGTGCAGCCACCACGTCCCGCCGACCTTCGCATCGAACAGCGCCGCCAGGCCGTCTGGCGTGAGATCGCTGATCGCCGCGGCACGCGCGACACCGGCGGCGTGGAAGATCCCCCTGATCGGCGGCGCATCCGCCGCGAGCCGGGCGAACATCTGCCCGACCGCGTCGCGCCGGCCGATGTCCGCGGCGTACACGTGAACGGTGGCCCCCATGCCCTCGAGCCGCTGCACCGCCGCGATCCGCCGGCCCGCATCACTGGATGGATCGACCGCCGCCCACTCCGCGCGGGGCGGCACGCCCCGCCGTCCCGCGAGCGCGATATGACGGGCGCCGCGCCGCACGAGGCGCTCGGCGGTGTGCAGCCCGAGGCTGCCGAAGCCGCCGGTGATCACGTAGGTGGCGTCCGCGCGCAGCGCCAGCGGCGCCGCGGCCGGGGCCGCCGCCGGTTCGAGACGCGCGACATACCGCCGGCCGGCGCGGTAGGCGATCTGATCCTCGAGGATCGTGACGCCGCGCAGATCGCCGGCGACACGCCGCAGCGTGTCACCCGGCGGATCCGGCGAATCGAGATCGATGAGCCCGCCCCAGATCTCGGGGTGCTCCAGCGCGACGACGCGGCCGAGTCCCCACAGCGGAGACGCCGCCACTGACGGCGAATCTCCGGCGACGACCGGTTGGGTGTTGGCCGTGATCGCCCAGACGCGCGGACGCGCGGCGGCGGGCCGGGCGGCGGCCGCCTGCGCGATCGCCAGCAGACTCCGCGTGACGTGGTGGGCGCGATCGAGCGCCGCGGGGTCGTCGCAGCCCGGCCGCGCGTCACCGCCGGCGACGAGAGCGACATCGGACGCGCCGTCCATCCAGGACGCGTCGTCAACCGACGTCACCATGCGGCACGCGTCCCCGCGGCCCTCGATCGCTCGCTGCAGTCCGGCCGCCAGCGGATCGTCCGCATCCGCGATCAGGACGAACGCGCGCGGACGATCCGACGGATCAGCCGTCCGCTCGTCCGCGATCCAGGCCAGCCGGTACAGACGATCGTCGATCCACGACGGCACGGCCGGCGCGCTGCTGGCAGCCGCCGGGACCGGCGGCGCCGCACCGAGCCAGTGACGCTGGCGCTCGAATGGATAGGTCGGCACCGTCACGCGCGAGCGTCCGTAGGGACGATCGAACGCGGGCCAGTCGAGATCGATGCCGCGGGTGAACAGCTCCGCGGCGGAGCCGAGCATTTCACTCCACGCCGGACGCCCCTTGCGCAGGGACGGCAGCCACACCGCGGCGTCGTCGGCGACGACGCGCCTTGCCATCCCGAGCAGCGTCGGCGACGGACCGATCTCGAGGAACAGGCGCTGCCCCTGCGCGTGCAGCGCGCGCATGCCGTCGGCGAAGCGGACCGCCTCCCGCGCGTGCCGCCGCCAGTAGGCGCCGCCGAAGGTGAACGACGGATCGAGCGCCGCCCCTTCGAGCGTCGACACGAACGTCAGCTTCGCGGGGGCGTGCGCGATCGAGGCCGCGATCCGCTCGAACTCGCCGAGCATCGGGTCCATCAGCCCCGAGTGAAACGCGTGCGACACGGTGAGCCGCTGCGACTTGACGCCGGCGGCGGCGAGCCGTTCGAGCGCCGCGTCCACCGCCGCGGCGTCCCCGGAGATGACCGTGTTCTCCGGTCCGTTCAGCGCGGCGATCGACACCCGCGGATCGTCGGCGAGCGCGCGCCGGGTGGCGGAGCCGTCGGCCAGCACGGCGGCCATCGCGCCGTTTCGCGGCAGCGCCTGCATGAGCCGTCCGCGCGCGGCGACCAGGCGCAGCGCGTCGGGCAGCGTGAGCACGCCGGCCACGCAGGCGGCGGCGAACTCGCCGATGCTGTGGCCGAGGACGGCGCCGGGCTCGACGCCCCACGATCGCCACAGCGCCGCAAGCGCGTACTCGATCGCGAAGAGCGCCGGCTGCGCGTATGCCGTGTCGTCGATCGGGGATGTTTCGCCCGCCGACGGATACATGACCGAGAGCAGCGGACGCTCGAGCTGATCGCGCAGAAGCGCGTCGCACTCGTCGAGCGCGCGGCGGAACTCGGGCGCGCTCTCGTACAACTCGCGGCCCATGCCGGCGTACTGCGCGCCCTGCCCCGTGAACAGGAACGTCACGTCGGGCACGGCGCTCTTCCGCACCACTCCCTGGCGCACCCGCGCAGCCGGCCGGCCCGCGGCGATGTCGGCCAGCGCCGCGGCGGCGCTCGCGCCGTCGTCCACGACGAGCGCGAGGCGGTGATCGAACCGCGCCCGGCCGCTGTTGGCGGTGAAGCAGACGTCGGCCAGCGCCGCGTCACCGGCGCGCAGCAGTTCCGCGAAGCGTGCCGCCATCTCGCGCAGCGCCGGGTCGGTGCGCGCCGAGAGCGCGAGCACGTGCGACGGTCGATCGACGGACGCGGCGCGCGGCTGCGGCGCCGGCGCTTCCTGCAGGATGACGTGCGCGTTCGTGCCGGTGAAGCCGAAGGAGCTGAGGCCGGCCAGGCGCGGACCGGCGCCGGCCGTCCATTCGGTGCGCGACGTCGGGATCACGATCGGGACGCCGTTCACGTCGATGTGCGGATTGAGCGCGCGGAAGTGCAGGTGCGGCGGAATCTCGCGGTGCCGCAGCGCCAGCACCACCTTCATCAGCCCCGCCATCCCCGCCGCCGATTCGAGATGGCCGATGTTGGTCTTCACCGATCCGACGACGAGCGGCGCGTCCGCGGCGCGGCCGGGCCCGAGCGCCGCCGCGATGGCGTGCATCTCGATCGGATCGCCGAGCGCGGTCCCGGTGCCGTGCGCTTCGACGTAGCTGATGTCCGCCGGCGCGACCCGCGCGTCGCGCAGCGCCTTGGTGATGACCGCCTGCTGCGCCAGCTCGTTCGGCGCCGTGAAGCCGCCGCTGCGCCCGTCCTGGTTCACCGCGGAGCCGCGAATCAGCGCCAGGATCCGATCGCCGGCGTCGACGGCGTCCGACAGGCGCTTAAGCACGACGACGCCGCAGCCCTCGCCGCGGACGTAGCCGTCGGCCTCGGCGTCGAACGTGCTGCAGCGGCCGCGCGGCGACAGCATCCGCGCCCGGCAGCAGTTCACCGTCACGTCCGGATTCAGCATCACGTTGACGCCGCCGGCAATCGCGAGCTGCGACTCGCGCGTGCGCAGGCTCTGACAGGCCAGGTGCACCGCCGAGAGCGACGAGGAGCACGCGGTGTCGAGCGCCATCGCCGGCCCCTGGAAGCCCAGGATGTAGGACAGGCGTCCGGCGGCCGCGCTCAGCAGGTTGCCGGTGCCGGCCGCGTACGAATCCGCCTCCCGCGCCTGCACGAGAAGCTGGCCGTAGTCGTTGATGCTGATGCCGACGAACACGCCGACGTCGCGGCCGGTGAACCCGTCGGGCGCGTAGCCGGCGTCTTCGAGCGCTTCCCAGGTCAGCTCGAGCAGCAGCCGCTGTTGAGGATCGATGGTGCGCGCTTCGCGCGGCGTGATCCCGAAATGCGCGGCGTCGAACCGATCGATGTCGCGAAGGAACGCGCCGGCGCGCGTGTACATCTTGCCGCGCGCGTCGGGATCGGGGTCGTAGAAGGCGTCGATGTCCCAGCGGTCCGCCGGCACTTCCGACACCGCGTCGCGCCCGTCGCGCAGGAGCGTCCAGTAGGCCTCCGGCGACGTGGCGCCGCCGGGAAACCGGCAGGCCATGCCGACGATGGCGATGGGCTCGTGGGCGGCGCGCTCCAGTTCCTCGAGCCGCGCGCGCATCTTGCGCAGGGCGAGAAGCGCTTGTTTTTCGGGCGTGAGGTCGCCGGGACCCGGGGACGTCGGATTACTCATCGGATGCAAACCGGGGGAAACTCAAAAGACGCGCCAGCGGAAGGGGCGGAAACGCCCGTCAGAGGGCACATTTCCGGCGTGGGCGCGGGAAAAGTCTGCCCTTGGGTAGACTTTAGTCGCCGTCGCCGAGCGCCCCCAGCAAGGCGTCTTCCAGCAGGGACGCCAGGCCCGCCACCGTCGGCGCGTCGAAGACGGCCGCCAGCGGCACCGTCACCCCGGTCAGCGACGACAACCGGCCGGCGATCCGCCGCGCGGTGTCGGCGTCACCCCCCGCGGTCAGGAAGCTGTCATCCAGCGTGACCCGCTCCCGTCCGAACATCTCGCGGAAGATCTCCGCCACCGCCTCCTCGGACGGCGTGCGCGGCGCCGCGGCCCGCGCGAGCAGCTCGGAGGTGCGGTCGCCGGGCGCCTCGACGATCGCCGCGAGGACGCCTTCCAGCTGCCGCGCCCACGTCGCCACCCTCGCCTCGTCGAACAGATCGGTCGCGTACTCCCAGTTGCACGTCAGGCCCTCAGCCAGGTCCACGACTTCGAGCGAGACGTCGAACTGCGCGATCCGCAGGTCGAGATCGAGCCGCCGCAGGCGCAGATCGTGGGCGGAGGCGGCGCCAGCCGTCAGATCGATCCCCCCCTGCACGTGATGCGGCTGGTTCAGCACGAACATGGTCTGGAACAGCGGCGCCTGATTGGCGCTCCGCGCCGGGCGCAGGCGCTCGACCAGCAGTTCGACCGGATAGTCCTGATGCTCGAGCGCGCCGCGCACCTGATCGCGCGCGCCGCGCAGGACGGTGCGGAACGGCGGGTCGGCGGCGAAGTCGGCGCGGAGCGGCAGCGAGTTGAGCATGTAGCCGATCAGCTGCTCGAACTCGGCGCGGCTGCGGCCGGCCATCGGCGTGCCGACGAGCACGTCCGGCTGCCCGGACGCGCGATGCAGGAACAACTGATAGGCGGCGAGCAGCACGACGAAGAGCGTGACCCCTTCGGCGCGCGCCAGCTCGCGCAGCCGCGCCGCGAGATCGGCGGGAATGCCGCGCGACAGCACCGCGCCGTGAAACGACTGCACGGGCGGCCGCGGATGGTCCGCCGGCAGCTCGAGCACCGGCAGCGCGCCGGACAGCACGCCTCGCCAGTAGGTCCACAGACGCTCGCCGTCCGCCGCCAGGCGTTCGTGCTGCCAGCGCACGAAATCGACGTATTGGGTCTCCGGCGGCGGCAGCGGTCCGGCGCCGGTGGCAGCCGCGCGGTACAGCGCGCCCAGCTCCGCGAGGAAGGTCGCCATCGACCAGAGGTCGTAGGCGATGTGATGGAAGGTGACCAGCAGCACCGGCGCGTCGGCGGTCGTGAAGACGCGCACGCGGAACACCGGTCCGTGCTCGAGATCGAACGGCCGCTGCGCTTCCGCCCGCAGCCGCTCGTCGAGATCGGCCGCGGCCGATTCGCGCGCGTCGACTTCCGCAAAATCCAGCGGCCGTCCGGCATGCACCACCTGCACCGGCGCCGCCGCCGAATACGTCGTCCGCAGGATCGCGTGCCGCGCCGTCAACCGCTCGAAGGCGCCGCGCAGCGCCGCGGCATCGAGCGGCGATTCGACGACGAAGGCGTAGGCGACGTTGTAGGCGGCGCTGCCGGGCGCCAGCCGGTGCATGAACCAGAGCGATCGCTGATTGAACGAGAGCGGATGTTCGACCTGCGGCGCTGCGATGCGCTCCCGGAGGAGACGCGCCAGCGCCTCGCGCTTGTCGGCGTCCGCCGGCGGCTTCACCGGGCGGTCGCCGTTCATGACCGCGCCGCGGCTCTCAATATGTATTCTCGACCAGCGTGCAGACGAGGCCCTTGCAGGTCCGCAACGCATTCAACCAGGCGTTCAGGCGTGCCACCTCCGTCTGACGGGCGGGAGCGGTGAACACGTTGTCGATCTGGTGGGGATCGAGCGACAGGTCGTACAGCTCGCCGTTCACCCCGGCGGTCACCGTCGGATAGCGCACGAACATCCGCGGCGCGGCCGCGTCGGTACGCGCCGCCAGGTACGTGGGCGGCGAGGCGAACGGGGTGTCGAGCGGAGGCACCAGCGCATGCTCGATCAGGCCGATCCGGCGCCAGGTCGCCAGGGCCGGGTTCTGAATCAGGGGCAGCAGCGATCGTCCGTCCATGGTAATCGTCGGCAGCGCCGACGCGGCGTGCACGATCGTCGGCGCGAGGTCGGTCGCCAGGACGAGACGGGGGATCGTGACGGGCTGGCTGCCTCCGGCCATCCGCACGTACAGAGGAACCCGAAGCGCCTGCTCGGACGCCAGCATCTTCTCGGGGAACCGGTGGCGCCCGTCGTTGTCTCCCGCGTCCGAGGTCAGGATCACCATCGTATTGTTGAGGGTTCCCGCGGCCTGGAGCGAGCCGATCACGTGGCCGACGAGATCGTCGACGCCGCGCAGGGCCTCGAGCTTGCGCCAGTAGCGCTTCTGGAGGCAGTCGATGTCGGTCTCGGTAAGCTGCGGGTTCTGCTGTGCCCACAGCGGCTTGTCCGACATGTCCTCTTCGTTGAAGGACGGCGGCTTCGGCAGCGGAAACGCGGTCACGTCGCCGGTCACCGTGTCGATGTGCCGCGCTGCGGGCTTTTGTGCCACGCCCCAGTAGTTGCCGCCGAACACCGTGTCGGCCGGGTTCGGGCACACGTTGTGGATCGTCGGGCCCGGCCACCGCTCGCGGTTGAACACGACCGGGGTCACGGTCAGGAAGAACGGGCGCAGGTACAGGGGCGCGCTCCTGATGAACGTGCCGGCAAGGTAGGCGAGGATGTCGGTCTGATGCAGCTCGACTCCGGAGGCGGCCGCGGCGGCGCCGACATCGACGAGCGTGCCGTTGACGTTCAGCACGTATTTGTCCATGCTCCACGTCGTCGGGTCGATGAGTGCCGACCAACTATCCCAGCCTGGAGGAATTCGGGTTGCCGGCGTGAAGAGCCCGTAGCCGGTGAGATGCCGTCCGACCAGCCCGGTGCGATACCCGGCCGTTTTCAGCCATGTCGCAACCGTCGCTGACTCGTTCAACCGCGGGGCGCCGCCGAGAATCGGGTCGGTGCCGAATTCGCCGTGGTTGTGCGCGTACTGACCGGTCAGGTAGGTTGCGCGCGCGGGACTGCCGAATGTGGTCGTCGTGAACGCATTGGTGAACGTGTAGCCCTGGCCCGCAAGGTATTGGGCGATGTTCGGCGCCAGCCCCTTCGCGACCGCAACCTCCAGGGTTTCCGCGTCGAAATCGTCCAGCAGGATCACCACGATGTTCGGGCGGGTTTGCGAGTGACCGGGGCGCGCCTGCCACAGTGCACCGGACGCGACAACGACGGCACAGACGACGGCGCGGAGAAGACGGCGAATGTTCATCGGACTCCCTAGAAAGCGAAATAGGTCTCGTAGATATAGCACGTGATCCCGCGGCACGACTTGAGCGCGTTCAACCAGAGGTCGAGGCGCGTCCGCTCGGTCTGCGTCGCCGGATCCGTGAACTTGTTCTGCAGCTCGTGCGGATCGGTGGTGAGGTTGTAGAACTCGCCGGGGACGCCCGTGGTGACGGTCGGATACTTGACGAACAGGCGCGGCGCGGCGGAAGAGGTGCGCACCGCCTCATAGTACGGGGGCCCCACCAGGCCGTAATTCTCCTCCCCGTCCGGCGTGTGCTCCAACAGACCGATGCCGCGCCACGGCGTCAGCGCCGGATTGTTGATGAGCGGCAGCAGCGAGCGGCCGTCGACCGGGTGCGTGCTCGGCGGCGTGACGTTGGCGAACGACGCGATGGTCGGCGCGAGATCGGTGGTCAGCGCCATCCCGCGCACGAGCGTCATCGTCGAGCTGGTGCGCGTCCGGATGATCAGCGGCACGCGAATCGCCGACTCGTACGCCGGGGTCTTCTGCGGAAAGCGGTGCTGCCCGTCCATGAACCCGTTGTCGGCAGTCAGGACCACGATGGTGTTGCTCAGGGCGCCGGTCGCGGTGAGCGCGCTGAAGATCGTGCCGACCATCTCGTCCACCGAGCGCAGCGTCTCGAGCTTGCGCCAGTGGCGGCGGGTGGCGCAGGTCACGTCCTCGGCGGTCAACGCCGGATTGGCCTGCACCCAGTCCGGCTTGTCGCTGACGTCCGCCTCGTTGAACGAGGGGGGCGTCGGGAGCGGGAAGTAGGTCCCGAGGTTGACGATGCTGTTCCAGTGGCGATTGGCCGGACGCATCGTCGCGCCCCACAGATTGCCGCCGAAGATCTGCCCCTCCACCGGACACTCGTTGTACGGCGGGTTCTCCGGGTTGAACACGGTGGGCGCCACCAGCAGGAAGAACGGCTTCTGGTAGGTCGGCGCGGTCTGGATGAAACTCTGCGCCCGCCAGCCGACGATGTCGGTCTGATAGAGCTGCGTGTTGTAGGCGGCGGCCAGCAGTCCCCAGTTCACCAGGCTGCCGTTGATGTTCATCCGGTACTGGTCGACGCTGATGCTGCTGGGGTCGATCAGCGCGTTCCAGTCGTCCCATCCGGGGTAGAGCTGAAACTCCGACGTCCACCATCCGTAGCCGGTGACGTAGCGCCCGACCAGGCCGGTGCGGTAGCCGGCGTCGTGCAGCCACGTGGCGACGGTGGAATTGTGGTTCATGTTGTTGATGCCGCCGAGCGGCGGATAGTTCGCCCGCACGCCGTGGTTGTGCGGATACTGGCCGGTGAAGAACGACGCCCGCGCCGGTCCCCCGAGCGAGGCGACCGAGAACGACTCGGTGAAGACGTAGCCCTTGTCGATCAGGTTCTTCTTGATGTTCGGCAGGAAGCCCGTATTGAGCATCTGGCCGAGGCCGGCAAGCTCGATGTCGTCCAGCATGATGACGACGATGTTCGGCGTGGCCGTCTGCGCCTGGCCATGGATGCCGGTACGCATGGCGATCATCAGCGCGGCGGTGGCCGCCGCGAGCACGATCGCGCGCGAGAATCGTCGGACTCTCATCTTCGGACCTGTCCCCTTTCTAGTGCGCTGACGCCGGCTTCCTGAGCACCAAATGGTGGTATTCGAATTTGCGCTGACCGAAGAGGTCGCGCAGGCTCTCGAACTCCGGCCACAATTGCCCGCCGAGCGCGTCGCGCAGCTCGTCGAGGCTGCGCCAGGCGTTGCCGGTGATGTCTTCGTGATGGTCGACGATGAATCCGGCCTGCTCGAACTGGCCGCGCAGCCGCTGCCCGCACGACTCGCCGGGCGGGACCTGGCGCAGGTCCGAGAAGCAGAACACCCCGCCGGGGGCCAGCACGCGGAACACCTCGGCGGCGAACCGATCGAACATCGGATACGAGTGCGAGCTCTCCACGTTGATCGCGACGTCGAACACGCCGGTCTTCAGCGGGAGCTGCTGCGCGTCGCCGCGGTGGAACACGAGCGTCGGCGCCAGCCGCGCGTAGCGAGCGCCGCAGAGCGCGATCTGGGTCGGATGCAGATCGACGCCGACGTACTTCGCCGGCGGCCTGACCTGCGTCAGGAACGCGGCGCCGTCCCCCTGACCGCAGCCGACCTCGAGCACGCGCTTGCCGCGCAGCTCGGTGCGCGACGTCACCTTCAGATACATCTGCATGTGCAGCCGCTTCTGCACGTCCGTGAACCATTGGGCGAGCGGCGCCCATTCCGGCACCGGGGCGTCCGGCGCGTAGCCGACGTCGATGCCCGCGCCCGCCGTCTTGTACTGCGAGTCGTTGCGCAGCAGCGCGATCTGCGAGCGCAGGTCCGATTTCGGCAGCCGCGTACCGAGATAGACGTCGAGGATGGTCCGGTGCAGCGGCTCCTCCAGCGATCGAATCTGCCGCCGCAGACGGTAGGCGGCCTTCCAGAACGTCAGCATCGCCAGCTCGGCGACCGACGTGCTGATTTGCGACGGATTGAACCGCCACCGAAGGTCGACCTCGTTCAGCTTGTGATCCACCGCGTCGAACCGGTGGAAGTGGAACCTCCATCCGGCGTCGCGCTGCGCCGCAGCACTCATCAGGCGATGCCCGCTACCTTTCCTCGGCCGTCCACGATTCCAGCGACGCCAGTTCCTTCGCCAGCAGGTCCCGTGCGGCGTCGTCCGAGAGATCGTGGACGGCGTCCGCCTCCTTGTCCTTCACGTCCGCCGGCGGGGCTGCGGCGGCCGCCGGCGGCTCGCCGCCGACCTGCGCGATGACGAACTCCGACAGCCCTTCCAGGGTCGGATGCTTGAACAACAGCGTCGCCGGCAGCGTCCGGTCGAGCGCCGCCGCGATGGCGTTGCGCAGCTCCACCGCCATCAACGAATCCAACCCCAGCTCGCTCAACGGCTGCCGCGGATCGAGCTCCACGGACGCCGCGAGTCCGAGCACCTTCAGCGCCTCGCCGTGCAGGAACGCGGCAACCGCCGCGCGGCGCCGGCTCGGCGCGACCCCGTCGAGCTCCTCGGCCAGCCGGCGGCCGGCGGGACGCGCCGAGGCCGGTCTGGCGTACGCCGACGCAAGCTCCGCCAGCATCGGCGGCTCGCTGCCGGCCGCGAACTGCTTGAACAGGGTTGGCCAGTCGATGGGCAGCACCGCAATTCCCGGGCCGACTCCCAGGCGGATCAGTCTGCTCAGAAGTGACACACCTTCGGACGGCGGGATGCTGCCGTACCCCTCGGCCCGCCAGCGCTGACGGTCCCGTTCGCTGACGCGGCCGGCCATGCCGGCGCCCGCCCACGGGCCCCAGTTGATGCTGACGGCCGGCAGCCCCTGCGCCTTGCGCGACCGCGCCAGGCCGTCGAGGAAGCCGTTGGCCGCGGCGTAATTCCCCTGCCCGGCGCCGCCGAACACCGAGACCATCGACGAGAACAGAACGAAGAAGTCCAGCGGCAGTCCCGCCGACACCACGTGCAGATTCCAGGCGCCGGCGAGCTTCGGCGCGAGGACCGTCTCGAACCGCGCCCACGACTGGCTGGCGAGCAGACCGTCGTCCAGGACGCCGGCGGCGTGAACGATGCCGCGGATAGGGGGCATGCCCGCACGCGCCTCCGCGAAAACGCGGGAGACGTCATCTTGGCGACTGATGTCTGCCTGCGCGATGACTATTTCCGCCCCCGCGTGTCGTAAGGACCCAATGGCCGCGGCCGCGGACTCCGTCGGCGCTCCGCGCCCGACGAGCACCAGGTGCCTCGCGCCGTCGTCGACGAGGCGGGCAGCAACCGCGAGACCGAGCGCGCCAAGGCCTCCGCTGATAACGTATGTGGCGTCCTCGCGAACGCCGGCGCCGCGCGCGCCGGCGCGCGACACTTCGATGAGGACCTTGCCGATGTGTTTCGCCTGCGCCATGAAGCGGAAGGCATCGCTCGCCGCCGTCAACGCGAACACCCGTCGGTTCAACGGCCGCAGCGACCCGTCGGCGAATCCCTGCAGCAGGTCCGCGTACATCCGCTGCACCATCGGGTGATCGTCCGGGCGGAAATAAATCGGGAAATACGTGACGTCGGGCCGCGCCGCCGCCATCTGTTCCTCGCTCCAGATTCCCGCCTTGCCGATCTCGAGGAAGCGGCCGCCTTTGGCGACCGCGGCGACACTCTTGTCGACGAATTCCCCCGACAGCGAATTGAGGACGACGTGCACTCCTTCGCCGGCGGTGAGACGCAGGATCTCCGCGGAGAAGTCGAGCGTGCGCGAGCTCATGATGTGCTTCACGCCGAGCGATCGCAGATACGCGTGCTTCTCCGGACTGCCGGCGGTCGCGAAGATTTCAGCGCCGGCGCGCTGCGCGACCTGCACCGCCGCGAGCCCGACACCGCCGGCGGCGGCGTGAATCAGCACGCGCTCGCCGCGCCGCAGCCGCGCGAGGTGCATCAGCGAGTACTGCGCGGTGAGGAACGCGACCGGAATCGTCGCCGCCTCGTCGAAGGCGAGCGCCTCGGGCTTCTTCACGAACGCACCCGCCGGTGCGGTCACGAACGTGCTGAAGCTCGCCGGTGCCATGCCGAGCACCGCGTCGCCGGCGGCGAAGTGCGTGACCCCGGCTCCGACGCGAACCACCGTGCCGGTGCATTCGCTGCCAAGCGGCCCCGGCTCTCCTTCATACATGCCGAGCGCGTTGAGCACGTCGCGGAAGTTCAGGCCGGCGACGGCAATCTCGACCTCGATCTCTCCCTCGCCGGGCTCGCGGCGCGACCACGGGCGAAGCTCCAGTCGATCGAGCATGCCGCGCGCGCCAATCTCGAGCGTGACCGGACCGGCGGCGTCACCGGCCGCCACCGCCTCGGCGGCGGCGCTGCGCACGAGACGGGCGACCAGCCGTTTGCCGTCGCGATATGCGATCTGATCGTCCGCGCCCGGTGCCGCCGCTTCCGCGGCGACGTCGTCATAGCCCGGCGCCTGACGATCGAGATCGATCGAACGGCAGCGCAGGTCCGCATGCTCGACGGCGACCGTGCGCGTGAGCGCCCAGAGCGGCGCCTGGTCGACGGCGACGTCCGCACCGCCAGCGTCCGTCGCGCCGCGCGTGACGACGATCAGCCGCGGCCGCGTCTCGCGGTCGCTGCGGACGATCGCCTGGGTGAGATGCAGCAGGCTGCCGCAGTGCCGCCGCACACCCTCCGCCGGCGCGGCCGGCGACGACGACCCGTCCGCCGCGATCATGTGAACGACGCCGTGCAGTCCTCCATCCGCCGCCGCCCGCGACAGCAGCTTGTCGAGGTCTTCGATGCTGTCCGGATTGAACCCGGAGCCGGCGACGGCGGTGATCGCCGTGTTCCCCGTCGCGGTGAACGCCGCGGCCGCGGCCTCCGCGCCCGCCTGTGTTGCCGCGACGATCAGCCAGGCGCCGGTCTCAGCGGCCGGCGAAGTCTCGATCGCCTTCTCACGCCACGCCACTTCGTGCAGCCACGACGCCATGGTCTTGCGCGCCGCGACCTGCATCGCGTCCGCGGAGATGCGCTTGTGGTACACGTCCTCGATCTCGGCGGCCACGCGGCCGTCGTCCGCGTAGAGGCGGATGTCGGCCGAGAAGCCGGTGGTATCCCCTTCCGACGGCACGCGCACGCGGACGTGGCTCCATGCCGCCTTCGCGCCGTCGACGTGGACGCGCACGCGGCCGAGGCTCACCGGGAGGTAGGTCTCCCCTTTCGCGGCGTCCTTCAGTTCGGCAGGCACGGCCGCGGCGAGCGGCTGCATCGAGGCGTCGAGCAGCACCGGATGGATGCGATACGCCCCCGCTTCTCCGGCGATCGCGTCCGGCAGCGCGATCGCCGCCAGCGCTTCCCAGTTGCCGCGCCGCATCTCGGTAATGCCGCGGAACGCGGGACCGTACTCGTGGCCGTCCGGCACGAGCGACGCGTAATAGCCGTCCACGTCGATGGCCTCGGTGCAGCGCGCCTTGACGGCGTCGAGCGGCTCGGGCGCGGGACCGCCGGCCGCCACGGCGCGGATCGTCCCCATGCCGTGCTGCCGCCAGCGCTCCGCCTGGCCGGCGCTCTCCGGCTCGAGACTGAACAGCCGGAACGTCACGCTGCCGTCGCCCGCCGGCGTCAGGACGGTCTGCACGCGCACGTGCGCGTCGCCGAGCACGAGCGGATCGCTGATCACCAGCTCCTCGAAGACGTGCGCGCCGGCGCCGAGCACTTCGCGTGCGGCCGACAGGCCCATCTCGAGATAGGCGGTCGCCGGAAACACCGCGGCGCCGCGCTTGCGGTGGTCGGTGAGATACGCCGGCGAGTCGACGCCGATCTCGGCGTCGAACTGCGCGTGCTCCAGCGCGGAGCTGAGGCGCGTGCCGAGCAGCGGATGTCCCGTCGAACGCCCCGGCTGGCCGCCCTTGCGCGCGCCGTCGGCGCTGACGCCCGCAAGCCAGTGCCGTTCGCGCTCGAAGGCGTAGGCGGGCATCGGCAGCTTGTAGCGGACGTAGTCGCGATCGAAGCCCGGCCAGTCGATGTCGGCGCCGCGCCCGTACAGCTCCGCCAGCGTCTCGAGCATCCGCACCCAGTCCATGCCGGCTTTCCGCAGGGACGGCAGGAACACCGCGTCCTCCGCGACGCTGCGCCGCGCGAGCCCGGACAGCGTCGGACGCGGCCCCAGCTCGAGGAAGACGCGGTAGCCGAGGTCGTACAGCGCGCGGGCGCCGTCGGCGAACCGCACCGCTTCACGCAGGTGCCGGCGCCAGTACGCCGCGGACGCGATCTCTCCGCGGATCGGCTGACCGGTGAGATTCGAGACGATCGTCACGCGCGGCGGGTTGAACTTCACGCCGGCGGCGGCCTTCTCGAACTCGTCGAGAATCGGATCCATCAGCCCGGAGTGGAACGCGTGCGAGACCGTCAGGCGCTCCGACGAGACGCCCGCCGCCTGCAGCGCCGCGAGTACGGCGGCGACGTCCTTCTCCGGACCGGAGATCACGGTGTCGTCCGGTCCGTTGACGGCGGCGATGGCGACGCCGCCGTGCGGGGCGAGCGCCTCCTTGACCACGTTTTCGTTCGCGAACACGGCCGCCATGGCGCCGCCGCCGGGCAGCGACTGCATCAGCCGCCCGCGCGCCGCGACCAGCGTCAGCGCATCCTCGAGGGTGAAGACGCCGGCGAGCAGCGCCGCGACGTATTCGCCGATGCTGTGCCCCATCACCGCCGCCGGGACGATGCCCCACGAGCGCCACAGCTCGGCGAGCGCGTACTCGATCGCGAACAGCGCCGGCTGCGTGCAGGCAGTCTGATTGACCAGCGCCTCGTCGCCGGCCGCGGGGAACAGCACCGAGATCAGCGGCCGTTCCATCAGCGGACGCAGGATCGCGTCGCAGCGATCGATGGCGGCGCGGAACGTCGGCTGCGTGTCGTACAGCTCGCGTCCCATGCCCGCGTACTGCGCCCCCTGTCCCGTGAACAGGAACGCGAGGCGCGGCCGATCCGCGCTGGCGACCCGCATGCGGACGGAGCGCGGCGCGCGTTCGCCGGAGGCAACCGCATCGAGCTGGCCGCGCAGTTCCTCGATCGATCCCGCGATCAGCCCCACGCGCTCGCTGAGATGCGCGCGGCCGGCGTTCGCGGTGAACGCCACGTCGCGGATGTCCAGGCCGCCCGCTCCCGTGGACGCGGCCAGCTGGTCGCGCCACCGCGCGGCCACGCGCTGGAGCGCGGCGTCGTTGCGCGCCGACAGCGTGACGAGGTGCAGCGGACGGTCGGCGCCGCGCTCCACCGGTGCCTGCGCCGGCGCTTCGCCGACGACGATGTGCACGTTGGTGCCGCTGAAGCCGAACGAGCTGACGCCGCCCACGCGGGGGCCGCCGCTCTCGACCCACGGGCGCAGCGAAGTGACGACTTCGACAGGGAGCGTCGGCCACGGAATGAACGGATTCGGCTTCTCGAAGTGCAGGTTGGGCGGAATCTGGCGGTGCTGCAGCGCCAGGACCAGCTTCACCAGACCGGCAATACCCGCCGCCGCCTGTGTATGGCCGATGTTCGTCTTCACCGATCCGATCAGCAGCGGACGGTCCGCCGGGCGCCCCTCGCCGAGAACGGCGGCGAGCGCCTGCACTTCGATCGGGTCGCCGAGCGACGTGCCGGTCCCGTGCGCTTCGACGTAGCCGACGTCGGCCGGCTTGACGCCGGCGCGCTTCAACGCCGCCCGGATCACCGCTTCCTGCGCCGGGCCGTTCGGCGCGGTGAGCCCGCTGCTCGCGCCGTCCTGGTTGATCGCCGAGCCGCGCACCAGCGCGAGAATCCGGTCCTTGTCGGCGATGGCGTCGGAGAGCCGCTTGAGGACGATGACCGCGCAGCCCTCCCCTTCGACGAAGCCGTCGCCGCGGCCGTCGAAGGTCTTGCACCTGCCGTCGGCCGCCAGCATGCGCAGCTTCGAGAACACCACCATGTTGATCGGCGTCAGCGTGACGTGCACGCCGCCGGCGACCGCGACGCGGCAATCGTCGTTGCGCAGGCTCTGACAGGCGAGGTGGATCGCGACGAGCGACGACGAGCACGCCGTGTCCACCGCCATCGCCGGTCCCTGCAGACCGAGCACGTAGGCGAGCCGTCCGGCCGCGATGCTGTGGGCGCTGCCCGACAGCGAATACGCGTCGATGCTCGCGAGGTCGCAGTTCTGCAGCTGCAGCGTCGCGTAATCGATGCTGTTGATGCCGACGAACACGCCGGCCGGCACCCCCTGCAGCTTCTCGGGCGACGTGCCGGCGTCTTCCAGCGCTTCCCACGTGGTCTCGAGCAGCAGACGCTGCTGCGGATCGATCCCCGCCGCCTCGCGCGGCGCGATGCCGAAGAACTGCGGATCGAACCGGTCGATCCCGTCGAGGAACGCGCCCCAGCGGCCGTAGGCCTTGCCGGGCACCGCCGGATCCGGATCGTAGTAGTCGTCGCAGTTCCAGCGATCCTTCGGGACCTCCGTCACGGCGTCGCCGCCGTCGCGCAGCAGCGTCCAGAACGCCTCCGCGCCGTGGCTGCGGCCGGGAAAGCGGCAGCTCATGCCGACGATGGCGATCGGCTCGTTGCGGGCGCGATCGGCCGCATCGAGCTTCCCCTTCATCTCGTCGAGCGCGATCAGCGCCCGCTTGAGCGGGGACAGTTCCGTGGGACTGGCCATGGCTTACAAGCTCTCCAGTTTCTGAATCAGCAGCGCTTCGGCTTCTTCGTCCGACAGCTCGGCGATCTTCGCCGCTGCCAGCGCCGCGTCGGCGGCGGCCGCCGCCTCGGGCGCCGGGGTCTCGGGCCCCAGCACCTGCCGCCGCAGATAGCGGGCGATCGCTTCGATCGTCGGATAGTCGAACATCAGCGTCGCCGGGATCGCGATGCCGCCGCCGACGCCCGTCGCCAGCCGGTTGCGCAGCTCGACCGCCATCAGCGAATCGAGGCCGAGATCCATCAGCCGCTGCCGCCGCTCCGGGATCGCCGAGGGATCGAGCCGCAGCACGCCGGCGACGTGGCCGCGCACGAACTCGACGAGAATCTCTTCCTGTTCGGTGGGCAGCGCTTCCGCCAGCCGCAGCCGCAGCGCCTCGGCGTCGCGCGCCGCGTCGGCGCCGGTCGACCCGCCGCGCCGCGCCTCGATCGCCCGGGTGAACTCGTCGAGGCTGGCGCCGTCCGCGGCAGCGCCCGAGAGCGGCGCCCGCGCGATGATCACCGACTGCCCCATGATCGCCGCCGGGCAGTCCTGCTCCGGATACGCGACGGCGAGATCGAAGCCGCCGTCCGCGAGCGCCTGCTTCCACGTCTCCGCCGCGACCAGCGGATGATCGCCGCGGAGATCGTCGCCGAAGCGCTGCCAGCCGTCCATCAGCGCGATCGTGATGTCGAAGAACGAGTGATAGCTCGTGTCTTCGCACAGCACGAGGATGCCGCCGGGCGCGATCAGCGAGCGCGCGTGCGCGATGGTCCGCCGCAGGTCGCTCGTCGCGTGCAGCACGTTGGCGGCGAGCACGACGTCGAAGAAGTGCGCCGGATAGCCCTGCCCCTGCGGCTCCTCCTCGATGTTGAGCAGCCCGTAGCGGACGAAATCGAACGCGGCGAACTTCCCTTCGGCGCGCTTGAGGAAGAAGTCCGACACGTCGGTGAACCAGTACTGCGCGCCGCCGGCCGGCAGCGCCGGCAGCATCGACGACGTGGTGCCGCCGGTGCCGGCGCCGAGCTCCAGCAGGTTGATCGTCCGGCCGCGCCGGGCGTTGACGAACGCGGCGACGGCCGAACGCGCCAGCCCGTTGATGTAGCGCGAGGGGGCGGAACGCTCGTACAGGCCCTCGGCGATGTCGAGGCGGCCGTCCGGGAACAGGGTTTCGACGGAGCTGGCCTTGCCGGTGATCACGGCGGCGAGCGCGCCGCCGGAGCGCTGGATGTACTCCTTCAGGAACGGCACGTCCGCGAGATCCGCCGCCGCCGCCCACAGCGCGTCGACGTCACGGCGCGGCAACGGCGCATCGGCGACGAACGCGGCGCCGTCGGCGCGCAGCAGGCCTTCCAGCGCCAGCCGCGACAGCCACCGGCCGAGCAGCTTGCGGTAGGTCGGGGTAACCGCGAACCGCTCGATCAGCGTGTCCTGATCCTGACGATCGCCCGCGCGCGTGAAGGCGCCCAGCGCGACGAAGGCGTTCACGATGTAGGCGGTGGTCAGCTCCTCGAGCGCGCGCCACTTGCCGTCGTAGGTGTGGAGCGCGAGATCGAGCGGGCCTTCGAACGACTGCCGCCGCGCGGCGGCGTCGACGTCGACGAACACCTGCGGTGCCGCCGCCGGGACGGGCGCCGCCGGCCCGGTCTCGATCCAGTAGCGCTGCCGCTGGAACGCATACGTCGGCAGCACCACCTTCTCGCGCCGGTACGGCGCATCGAAGCCGGCCCAGTCGATGGCCACGCCGTTGACGTACAGCGCGGCCGCCGTCTCGAGCATCTGCTCCCAGTCGTCGCGCCCCTTGCGGAGCGAGGGCACCCACAGCGCCTCCCGATCCCCCGCGGCGCGCCGTCCCATGGCCAGCAGCGTCGGCGACGGGCCGACCTCGAGGAATACCCGGCATCCCTGCTCGTGCAGCGCGAGAATCCCGTCGCCGAACCGCACCGCCTCGCGGGCGTGCTTCCGCCAGTAGGCCGGATCCGCGAGCTCCGCGTCGGCCGCGACGCTGCCGGTGACGTTCGACACCACCGGGATCCGCGCCGGATGCCACGTCATTCCGGAGAGCACCCGCTCGAACTCGTCGAGCATCGGCTCCATCAGCGGCGAGTGGAAGGCGTGCGAGACCTCGAGCCGCGTGGCGCGGACGCCCTCCTTCTCGAGCTGCGCGACGATGGCGGCGACCGCCTCCGCGGCGCCGGAGATTACCGTGTTCCCCGGTCCGTTCAGCGCCGCGATCGACACCGACGCGGCGTGCGGCGCGATCGCCGTCCGCACGGCGGCTTCGTCGGCGAACACCGCCGCCATCGCGCCCGGCGCTGACAGCGCCTGCATCAGGCGTCCGCGCGTCGCCGCGATCCGCAGGCCGTCCTCCAGGCTCACGACGCCGGCCACGCACGCGGCCACGTACTCGCCCAGACTGTGCCCCATGACCGCCGCGGGCTCGATCCCCCACGAGCGCCACAGCTGCGCCAGCGCATACTCGACGGCGAACAGCGCCGGCTGCGTGAACCGCGTCTCGACCAGCGCCCCGTCGTCCACAGCGGGATGCACGATCGAGAGGATCGAGCGCCCGAGCTCCGGCGCGAGCAGTGCATCGCAGCGATCCAGCTCGGCGCGGAACACCGGCTGGGTCTCGTAGAGCGTCCGCGCCATGCCGGGATACTGCGATCCCTGGCCGGTGAAGAGGAAGGCGACGGCGGGTTGTTCGTCGCCGTCGACTATGCCCCGCGCGACGTTCGGAGAGGTCTTGCCCTCGGCAATCGTGCCGAACGCCGCCGCGAGGTCCGTGCGGTCTTTCGCCAGGACCGCGGCGCGGTGACTGAACGGCGAGCGCCCCGTGTTCAGGGTGAACGCCGCGTCCGCGGCGGACAGCGACGCGTCGTTCTCGAGGGCGGCCGCCACCGCCGCAGCGGTTGCGCCCAGCGCCGCGTCGTTCTTCGCCGAGAGCACGGCGATATGCAGACTACGCTCGGGGCCGGCTGCGTCTGAATGCAACGCGGCCGTCTCGCCGTAGCCCTCCACGGATGCAGGGGCGAAGGCGGACAGCACGATGTGCGCGTTGGTGCCGCCGAAGCCGAACGAGCTCACCCCGGCAACCCGCTGCGTGCCAGCGTCCTTCGCCGCCGGCCACGGCATCGGCGCGGTCGGGATGACAATCGGCGCGCCGCCGGTCTCGATGTGCGGGTTCATCTCCGTGAAGTGCAGATGCGGCGGGATCTCGCCGTGCTGCAGCGCGAGCACCACCTTCGCGACGCCGGCGATGCCGGCGGCGGCCTCGAGGTGGCCGAAGTTGGTCTTCACCGAACCGACGACCAGCGGCCGTTCCGGGCTGTGCGCGGCGCCGAACACTTCCGCCACCGCCTGCAGCTCGATCGGATCGCCCAGCGACGTGCCGGTGCCGTGCGCCTCGATGTAGCCGACGTCCTCAGGGCTCACGCGCGCGGCCGCCAGCGCCTCCCGCAGCAGCGCCTGCTGCGCCGGGCCGTTCGGCACCGTGAGACCGCTGCTGCGCCCGTCCTGATTGACCGCCGATCCGCGGATGACCGCGAGGATGCGATCGTTCGCGGCGACGGCGTCGCTCAGCCGCTTGAGGACGATCATCCCCGCCCCTTCGCCGCGGACGTAGCCGTCGGCCGCCGCGTCGAAGGTCTTGCACCGGCCGTTCGGCGCCAGCATGCGCGCGCGGCAGAAGTTGATCGTCAGCTCGGGCGTGAGGATCAGGTTGACGCCGCCGGCGAGCGCCAGCTCGCATTCGCGGTTGCGCAGACTGCTGCAGGCGAGATGGATGGCGACGAGCGACGACGAGCACGCGGTGTCGATCGCCATGCTCGGCCCCTGCAGGCCGAGCACGTACGACAGCCGCCCGGCGGCGACGCTCAGCGAATTGCCGGTGCCGACATAGGCGTCGAGCCGCGACGGATCGTTGATCTTCGCGAACATCTGCCCGTAGTCCTGGGTGCTGATGCCGACGAAGACGCCGCTGCGCGTGCCGACGAGCTTTTCGGGCGCCTGGCCGGCGCGCTCGAGCGCTTCCCACGCGACTTCCAGCAGCAGCCGCTGCTGCGGATCGAGGCTGACCGCCTCGCGCGGCGAGATGCCGAAGAAGGCCGGGTCGAAGCGGTCCACGTCGCGCACGAACCCGCCGTCGCGCGTGTACATCTTGCCGGGCTGCGCCGGATCCGGATCGTAGTAGGCGTCGATGTCCCAGCGATCCCTGGGGACTTCGGAGATGGCGTCGACGCCGCCGCGCAGCAGGTCCCAGTATTTCTCCGGCGTGTCGGCATCGCCCGGCAGACGCAGGCCCATCCCGACGATCGCGATCGGTTCGTCGAACGACGCCGGCGCCGGCGCGGCCGGCTCCTGCACGGCAGCCGACGCCTGCGAGAGGTTCAGGACGTCCTTCACGAGATACGACGTCAGCGCCTCGACGGTCGGGCAGTCGAACGCCAGGGTCGAGGGCAGCGCCCGGCCGATGCTGCGCTGCAGGCGGTTGCGCAGCTCGACCGCCATCAGCGAGTCCATCCCGAGATCGCGCAATCCCTGGGTCACGTCGACCGCGGTGGAGCTCCCGATACCGAGCACCTGCACCACCTGCTCGCGCACGTGCGCCTGCACGGCGCTCCGGCGGCGGCCCGCCGGCATGCGATCGAGCTCGGCGACGAAGCCGCCGCTCGCCGCCTGCGGGGCCGCCGCGCGTGACGCGGGACGGCGGACGAGATCCGCGAGCATCGGCGGCACGTCGTCTCCCGCCGCGTCGCCGACGCGCTTCCAGTCGGCGGGCAGCACCGTGATCTGCGGATCCGTCCGCGACAGCACGTGCAGGAACGCAGACACGCCCTGCTCCGGCGAGAGGCTGAGCAGCCCGCTGCGGCTGACGCGCGAACGATCCTGCTCCCTGAGCGACGCGATCATGCCGCCGTCCGCCCACGGTCCCCAGTTGATGCTGATCGCCGGCAGCCCTTCCGCCGCGCGCCGCAGCGCGAGCGCGTCGAGCGCCGCGTTGGCGGCGGAATAGTTCACCTGTCCCGGCGATCCGAGCACCGCGGCCGTGGACGAGAACAGCGCGAAGAAGTCGAGCGGCGTGTCTGCCGTCAACTCGTGCAGGTGGAGCGCGCCGAGCACCTTCGGCGCGAACACCGCGTCGAACTTTTCGGCGCTCTGTTCCGCGACCACCGCATCGGCGAGCACGCCGGCGGAGTGCACGACGCCGCGGAGCGGCGCCATGGCATTGGCGCGGCCGAGCGCCGCGGCGACGTCCTGCCGGCGCGAGATGTCGCCGCGGACGACGGCGACGCGTGCCCCCGCCGCTTCGAGCGAGCGGATTGCCGCAAGCGCCGGATCGCCGGGCTCGCGGCGTCCCATCAACACGAGATGCCGCGCGCCCGCCTCGACCAGGCCGCGGGCGATGTGCAGCCCCAGCGCGCCGAGGCCGCCCGTAATCAGATAGCTCGCGTCGGCGCGGACGGCGGGGGCGGACGCCGTTGCCGCAGCGGGCGGAACGAGCACGACCTTGCCGATGTGCCTGGCCTGCGCCATGAAGCGGAACGCGTCGGCGGCCTCGGTGAGCGGGAAGACGCGGTACGGCAGCGGCTTCAGCTCGCCGCGGTCGAACGCGGCGACGAGATCGCGCATCATCGACTGCACGATCGCAGTGTCGACGTCGCCGAGGTAGATGGCGTGGTAGGCCACGTCGGGGCGGGCCGCCCGCATCTGCTCGGCGGTCCAGATCCCGGTCTTGCCGATCTCGAGGAACCGCCCGCCGGCGCGCAGCGTGCGCAGGCTCTCCGGGATGAAGTCGCCGGCCAGCGAATTGAGGACGATGTCGATCCCTTCGCCGTTGGTGCGGGCGAGGATCTCGGACGCGAAGTCGAGCGTCCGCGAGCTCATGATGTGGCGGATGCCGAGCGACGCCAGGTACTGCCGCTTCTCGTCGCTGCCGGCGGTGGCGAAGATCTCGGCGCCGGCGCGCTGCGCCAGCTGCACGGCGGCGAGGCCGACGCCGCCGGCCGCGGCGTGAATCAGCACGCGATCGCCGCGCTTCATCCCGGCGAGCTGGTCGAGCGCGTAGCCGGCGGTGAGATACGTCACCGGTATGGTGGCGGCTTCCTCGGCGGTCAGGCGCGAGGGACGCGGCGCGACGTAATCCGCGATGGTCGTCGCGTACGAGCTCAGCGTGCCGCCGCCCATCGCGATGACGTCCTGCCCCACGGTCACGCTGGTCACACCGGCACCGACCGCCGACACGCGTCCGACGCATTCGTTGCCCAGCGCCCCGGCGTCCCCGGGGTACATGCCGAGCGCATTCAGCACGTCGCGGAAGTTGAGTCCCGCCGCCGCGACCTCGATTTCGACCTCGCCGGGGCCGGGCGCGCGGCGCGCCAGCGGTTTCAGCTCGAGATTGTCGAGGATGCCGCGGACCGGAATCGTCAGTTCGACGGCACCGGGCCGGCCGGCGTCCGTCGTCGCCCGCGCCGCACGCTGCAGCCGCGCGACGTAGCGGCGGCTGCCGCGGATCGCGATCTGATCCTCGCTTCCGGCAGAGGCGATCTCCGCCGCCAGGTCCGCCGACACGTCGGCAGCAGCCGGATCGAGATCGATCGTCACCGACTGCAGTTCGGGATGCTCGAGGCGAAGCGTGCGCGCGAAGCCCCAGATCGACGCCTGCGCGAGCGACGGCGCGCCGGACTCCACCACCTGTGCGCCGCGCGTGGCGATCCACAGGCGGGGCTTGCCGCTCGCCGAGGATCGGGCCACCGCCTGCACGAGCGCGAGCAGGCCGCTGCACGTCCGGCGGATCTCCTCGTGTGTCGACGCGGCGTCTTCCCCGTCGCGCCGCGACAACGCGCGGAGGTCGAGGATGTTGGCCGAACCGGTGACGTCGGCGTCGTCGAGCGCGGCGGCTTGCCGGACCGCATCGCCGCGCGCGGTCAGCCGCGCGGCGACCGCGTTCGTCATCGCCGGCTCGCCGAGGACGAGCCAGGAGGTGGACGCCGGGCTCGCATTCGACGCCGGGCGGACCGCCGGTTTCCAGGCGACCCGGTAGAACCAGTCTCCGGCGCCGGCGCGCGCCGCGGCGCGCAGCGCGTCGCGGCTGGCGCGCTTCAGGCGCAGACCGCTGACGTCGGCGAGCACGGCGCCGGCGGCATCGAACAGCCGGAAGTCGGCCACGAGCGTTTCACTCGATCCCGTGTCGCGCACGCGGACGTGGCTCCACGCCGGCTGCGCCGCGCCATGGCGCGCCAGCCGGTCGATGTCGACGAGCAGATACACCGCGTCGGGATCGGCGGCCGCCTCGGCGGGCAGCGCCGCGCCGAGGATCTGGAAGCAGGCATCCGCGAGCGCGGGATGCAGGTGGAATCCCCCCTCCGCCACGCCATCGGGCAGCCGGATCTCCGCCAGCGCTTCGCCGCGACCGCGCCAGAGCTGCGTGATGCCCTGGAAGCTGCGGCCGTAATCCATGCCGGTGCCGCGAAGCAGCTCGTAATACGCGTCGACGGGCTGCGCCTGAGAGCAGCGTGCGCGCACCGCGTCGAGCGCCTCGCCAGCCGGCGCCGCCGCGGGCTGCGGCTTGATCGCCGCGGTCGCGTGCAGGCGCCACGGCGCCTCCCCCTTGCCGTGTCCGTCCGGACGGCTGAAGAACTGGAACGTCCCGGAAGCGGCGCCGTCGGGCGTGAGCACCACCTGCGCGATGTGCCGCTCCCCCTCGGCGAGCACCAGCGGCTCGGCGATGGAGAGGTGCTCGACCGCGGTCGTTCCGGCGCCGAACGCTTCCTCGGCCGCGGCGATCGCCATCTCGAGTGCGCCGGTCGCCGGGAAGACGGCGGAGCCGAAGACGCGATGATCGGCGAGGAACGGCAGCGTCGCCGGATCGATCCTGCCTTCGAAGATGATCTCTTTGATGGGCGACGCGATGCGGCGGCCGATCAGCGGATGCACGTCCGCGGAGGTCCCGGCGCTCGACGCGGCGGCCAGCGCCGCCTTGTCCAGCCAGTAGTGCTCACGCTGGAACGGGTACGTCGGCAGCGCCACCTTGCGCCGCGCATAGCCCGACTCGAACGCCTTCCACTGCACGTCGACGCCGCGCACATACAGCGCACCGAGCGACGCCAGCAGCGTGTCCCATGCGCCGCGATCCTTGCGCAGCGACGGCAGCCACGCCGCCTCGTCCACCGGGACGCAGCCCTGCCCGAGGCCGAGCAGCGTGGCGGCCGGGCCGATTTCGAGGAACACGCGCGCGCCTTCGGCGGCGAGCGCCTGCATGCCGGCGGCGAACTGTACCGTGCCGCGCACGTGCCGCCGCCAGTACGACGGCTGGCTCAGCTCGTCCGGCGCGGCGCGCCGCCCGGTGACGTTGGAGATGACGCCGATCCGCGGGCGCGAATACGTGATCGACGCCGCGATCCGCTCGAACTCGTCGAGCATCGGATCCATCAGCGGCGAATGGAACGCGTGCGACACGGTCAGCGCCTGGGTGCGGATGCCTGCGGCCTTCCACGACTCGCAGAGCGCCGCCACGTCCGCCTGCGGACCGGCCACCACCACGCTCGCCGGACCGTTGACCGCCGCGATCGACACACGCGCGGCGACCGGCGCGATCGCGTCGCGGACCGCCGCTTCGCCCGCCCACACCGCCGCCATCGCGCCCCCCGCCGGCAGCGCCTGCATCAGGCGTCCGCGCGCGGCGATGAGCTTCAGCGCGTCTTCCAGCGTCATGACGCCGGCGATGCACGCGGCAACGTACTCGCCGACGCTGTGGCCGATGACGAGCGACGGCAGCACGCCCCACGACTGCCACATCTCGGCGAGCGCGTATTCCAGCGCGAACAGCGCCGGCTGCGTGTAACGCGTCTCGTCAATGGGCGAGGACGCGCCGTCCGCCGGGTACAGCACGGACAGCAGCGGCACGTCGAGCTCCGTGCGGAGCAGCGCGTCACAGCGATCGAGGGCGGCGCGGAAGGCAGGCTGCGTGTCGTACAGCTCGCGCCCCATGCCGGCGTATTGCGATCCCTGTCCGGTGAACAGAAACGCCACCGGCGGCGCGACCACGCCGCTGACCTTGCCGCGAATCGTCTCGCTGTCCGCGAGCAGCTTGCGACGGACGTCGGGGGCGTCGGCTCCGGCGACCGCCAGGCGGTGCGCGAAGTGCGCGCGCCCCGCATTCGCCGTGTAGCAGACGTCGGCGAGCGGCTCCTTCGTCGTCTCCAGGAACGTCGCATAGCGCGCCGCGAGCGCATCCAGCGCCGCCTCGGTTCGCGCCGACAGCGTCAGGATGTGCCGGGGCCGCTCCGCCGCGTCTGAATCCGGTGCGGCCGCGTCGCCGGCGCGCCCCGAGGGCGCGGAGGCGGACGCGCCTTCGATCACGATGTGCGCGTTGGTGCCGCTGAAGCCGAACGAGCTCAGGCCGGCGATGCGGCGGCCTTCGATCTCGGGCCACGGGGTCGCCTTCGTCGGGATCACGATCGGCAGCTCGGCCCAGGGAATGTGCGGGTTGGGGGTCTTGAAGTGGATGTGCGGAGGGATCTCCCCCTCCACCATCGACAGCACCACCTTGATCAGTCCGGTGATTCCCGCCGCGGCTTCCAGATGCCCGACGTTGGTCTTCACCGAACCGACGAGCACCGGCCGGTCGGCCGGCCGTCCTTCGCGAAGGACGTTGGCGAGCGCGAGGATCTCGATCGGATCCCCGAGCGTCGTCCCGGTGCCGTGGGCTTCGACGTAGCCGACGTGGGCCGGCTCGACGCGCGCCTTGGCGAGCGCCTGACGGATCAACGCCTCCTGCGCGACGCCGTTGGGCGCGGTGATGCCGCTGCTGCGGCCGTCCTGGTTGACCGCCGAGCCGCGGATCACGGCGAGCACCCGATCGCCGTCCGCCTGGGCCTCGCTGAGCCGCTTGAGGATCACCACGCCGCAGCCTTCGCTGCGGCCGAACCCGTCCGCGGACGCATCGAACGTCTTGCAGCGGCCGTCCGGCGCCAGCATGTGCGCGCGCGACAGCACCACGTTCGCCTCGGGCCCGAGGATCACGTTCACGCCGGCGGCGATCGCCATGCGGCACTCGCCGCTGGAGAGGCTCTGACACGCCAGGTGCAGCGCCACCAGCGACGACGAGCAGGCGGTGTCCACCGACACGGCCGGACCGTGCAGCCCGAGCAGATAGGAGAGCCGCCCGGCCGCGACGCTCGAGGCGTTGCCGGTGCCGACGTAGGTCTCGAGCTGCGCGAGGTTGCCGCCTCGCGTCTGCAGGTGCAGGTAGTCGTTGCTCGAAATGCCGACGAACACGCCGGTCTGGCTGCCGAACAGGTGGTCGATCGGCTGGCCGGCGTGCTCGAGCGCCTCCCACGTCACTTCCATCAGCAGCCGCTGCTGCGGATCGAGCGTCGGAACTTCGCGCGGCGCGATGCCGAAGAAGTGCGGATCGAAGAGATCGAGGCCGTCGAGGAACCCGCCCTCGCGGACGTACATCTTTCCCGGCGCGTCCGGATCGGCGTCGTAGCAGCCTTCGACGTCCCACCGGTCGGCGGGGATCTCGCGCACCGCGTCGACGCCGTCGCGCAGCATCTCCCAGAACGCGCGCGGGTCGCCCGCCCCGCCCGGCACGCGGCAGCCGAGGCCGACGATCGCGATCGGATCGTGCCGGGTCTGCTCCGCCTGATCGAGGCGGGTGCGCAGCTCGAGCGCGAGCAGCGCGAGCCGCTTCGGCGGCAGCTTGGAAATGCGTTCGAGGAACTCGTTCATTTAAGCACCCGGGCCCGTCACTCGCGAGGCGAACAGCTTGTCGACCTCTTCGTCCGAGAGGTTCTCGATGTCCAGCAGGAGATCGCCGACTCCCGTGGCGCTCGCTTCGACCGCGGCGGCGGGCGGCGCCGCGGCAGTCGATTCCATTTCCAGCTCCAGTACGTCGACGGCGATGTGCCTGGCAATCGCGTCGATCGTCGGATAGTCGAAGGCCAGCGTCGATCGCAGCGAGCGCGCGATCGAGCGCTGCAGCCGGTTGCGCAGCTCGAGCGCCATCAGCGAATCGAGGCCGAGATCGCGGAGCCCCTGCCGCGCGTCGAGCCCCGCCGGATCCAGTCCGAGCACGCGTCCCGCCACGTCCGCCACGTGCGACAGCAGCAGCGGCCATTTCTTGAGTGGCGGCGCCGCCTCGAGCTCCTGCATGAACGCCGGCCGCGCCGGTTCGGCCGCCGCGGCAGCCGCCGGGGCCTGCGCCGGCTCGAGATCCCGCAGCAGCGCGGGGCGCCAGCCCGCGGACGGCGCGAGCAACCGGCGCCAGTCCGCGTTGACGACGACGGTCTGCGCGACGCCGGCGCCGATCAAGTGGTCGAGCACGACCAGGCCGCTGCGCGGATCGATCGATCCGAGCCCCAGCGCCTCGCCGCGATCGGCCGCGCCGGCGCGCGCCGCCGCGCCTACCTGGCTCCACGGCCCCCAGTTGATGCTCAGGGCCGGCAGCCCGCGCGCGCGCCGGTGATGCGCCAGCGCATCCATGAAGGCGTTCACCGCCGCGTGATTGCTCTGGCCCGCCGGCCCGAGCACCGCCGCGCTGGTCGAGAACAGCACGAAGAAGTCCAGCGCCAGGTGTTCGGTCGCGGCATGCAGGTTCCACGCCCCCTGCACCTTCGCCTCCATCACCGTGCGGAAGCGATCCCACGTCTGCTGCGACACCACGCCGTCGTCCACGGTGCCGGCGGAGTGCATCACGCCGCGGAGCGGCGTGCCATCCGCCGTCAGCTCGCCGATGATCCGCGTCACCGCCGCGCGATCCGACACGCTCACCAGCGTGACGTCGACGCGGGCGCCGGCGCGCTCCATCGCCGCGATCGTCTCGCGCGCCGCCGCGGACGGCGCGGTGCGCCCGAGCAGCAGCAGACGCCGCGCGCCATGCGCCACCATGTGTTCCGCGACCAGCAACCCGACGCCGGCGAGACCGCCGGTGACGAGATACGCGCCATCGGGATGGAACAGGCCGTCCTCGCGCGGCGCCGGCGCCTTCCTCGCCGCCCCCGGCGCGAGCCGCAGCGCGAGGCGCTCTCCGGCGCGCAGCGCGAGCTGGTTCTCATCCAGCGACGCGGTCAGCACGTCGTCGTACAGCGCTTCCAGCTCGTCGCCGCGGTCGGGCGCGGCGGCATCGAGATCGACGCAGGTGAAGCGCAGCTCCGGCAGTTCCCGTGCGACGACGCGGCTGAAGCCCCAGACCATCGCCTGCGCGGGAGACACCGCCGCCGGGCCGCCGGCGCCGGCGGGCGCGACGGCCTGCGCGCCGCGGGTGACCACGGTCAGCGGCGCTGAACCACTTGGGGAAGCAGCCAACGAGTGTACCAGGTGCAGCACGCTGCCGCACGCCCGTTGTGCCGCGAGATCGATCTGCTCGGCCGTGTCCGCGGCAGCGAGCGATTCGTCCAGGCCCCACAGGTGCACGATGCCGCCGGGCGGCGCCGGTGACACGGCGGCAAGGACGCGATCGATGTCGTCGCGACGCAGCGGATTGGCGGTGAACGCATCGGCCCCGTGGCGCGCGAACGCGGCGCCGGCACGCACGATCGCACAGCGGCCGCCGCGCGCGGCGATGACCGCCGCCAGGCGATCGCCGGTGCCGCCGGCGTCGGCGAGGATCAGCCAGCGCGTAGGATCCGCGGACACGGCGCGCGGCAGCGCCGCGGCGTCGTCACGCCGGCCGAGAATCACCGCCGCCCCGGTGTCGTGTCCCTGCACGAGATTGCCGGCCAGCGCGGTCTGGGAGAATCCGTTCGCGTGCAGCAGCGACGTCCAGGTGGCGGCGTCGGCGAGGGCCGAGCCGGGACGGACGTCCGTGTCGGTGAAGTTCCACCAGCCGTCGGTCATGCCGAACGTGAGGTCGAGGAACCGCGTGCGCGCGGTGCTTTCGAGCAGCATCAGCAGACCGCCGGGCGCCAGCAGCGAGCTGACGTTGGCGATCGTCCGCCGCAGGTCCGGCGTCGCGTGGAGAACGTGCGACGCGACGATGACGTCGAACGATCCCGCCTCGAATCCCTGCGCCGCCGGATCCTGGCTGACGTCGAACAACCGGTAATCGACGAACGGAAACGCCGCGAACTTCTCGCGCGCCCGCGAGAGGAACGCGTTCGAGAGATCGGTGAACGTGTAGCGCGCCCGCTTCGGATCGAGCGCCGGCAGCAGGTAGGCGGCGGTGCTGCCGGTGCCGGCGCCGATCTCGAGGATGCGGATCGCGCGCCGCCGCGGGGCGCCGGCGAGCGCGGACTGGAGCGTCTCGCGCAGCAGGCTGTTGAACACGCGCGAGCCGGGCGCGTCCTGATAGACGCGCTCGAGTTGATCGAGCGAGCCCTGCGGGAACAGCAGTTCCATCGCGTTGGCGCGGCCGCGCAGCACGTCGGCCAGCTCGCGCGCGCAGCGCGAGGCCAGCGCGATCTCCCCGCCGTACTCGGGATACGTGGAGAGCAGGCGCGCGGCCTGGGCATCGGGATCGGCCGGCGCGGGCACCGAGGCCACCGACCAGCCGGACGCCGTCCGCGCGAGCAGCCCGTCCTCGGCGAGGATCTCGAACATCCGGCCGAAGAGCCGCGCATGGCGATCGAGCACGCCCATACGCTGCCGCAGCGCGTCGACGGCGACGGTGGTTTCGCGCTGGAAGTCCCATCCGAGCTGGGCGAAGGCGCGCGCGACGTAGTCCGCGCACATCCGATCCAGCTGCGGTTTCATCGACCAGTAGGTGCCGAGGCCGTGCTGCGATGCGAGACCGTCCGCCTTGGCCACTGCCCGGCCCGCCAGATCCACAGCCGGCGCGATCTGCAGCGGCAGCGAGGTCGAGCCGGCCGACGGCTTCGGCTGCCACTCGAGGTCGTAGAGCCACTCGCGCCACGGTTCGGCAGGCACGGTCGCCCGCGCCCCCCGCTTCGCCGGATCGATCTCGACCCAGAAGCGATCCTTCTTGAACGGATAGGTCGGCGCCGTGACCTTGCGCGCGGCGACCCCGGCGAAGAGCGCCGGCCATTCGACCTCGGCGCCGCTGGTATAGAGATCGCGGACGCACTCGAGCATCTGCGGCCAGTCGCCGCGCCCCTGGCGCAGCGTCGGGATCCAGATCGTGTCGTCCGGCAGGCGCCGGCGGCCCAGCGTCGACAGCGTCGGCGTCGGCCCGACTTCCACGAACACGCGGCAGCCGCGCGCGTAGGCCGTGTCGAGCGCGGCGGCGAACCGGACCGGATCCGAGAGGTGCGAGGTCCAGTAGCCGGCGGTCACGTCACCCGCACCCAGGACCTGGCCGGAATGATCGGAGATGCACGCGATGCGCGGCGCGGCATACGTCGGCCGCGAAGCCGCCTGCTCGAACGCCGCGCGCACCGGCGCCATGAGAGGCGAATGGAACGCGTGCGAGACGCGCAGCCGCTGCGACCGGACGCCTCGCGACGACAGCGCGGCGAGGATCGCATCGACCGCCGTCCCCGCACCCGAGATCACGAGGCTGTCGTCGCCGTTGATCGCGGCGATCGAGACCGCGTCCTGATGCGGCGCGATCGCCGCGCGGACGACGTCCTCGGTGGCAAAGACCGCGGCCATGGCCCCGCCGGCCGGCAGCGCCTGCATCAGGCGGCCGCGGGCCGCAATCAGCGCCGCGGCGGCCTCGACGCTCATGATGCCGGCAGCGCACGCCGCGGCGTAGCCGCCCACGCTGTGGCCGAGCACCACGGAGGGTTCGATGCCCCACGAACGCAGCAGCTCGGTCAGGGCAATCTCGATCGCGAACAGCGCCGGCTGCGTGACGGCGGTCTCGTCGACGGCCGCGGCGTCGCCGGCTGCGTCGAACAGAATCTCGGCGAGCGTGCGCCCCAGCACCGGGCCGATGAACGCCGCGCAGCGATCGAACGCCTCCCGGAACACCGGCTGTACCGCGTACAGCTCGCGCCCCATCCCCAGGTACTGCGCGCCCTGTCCCGTATAGAGGAACGCCACGCGCGGACGGAGCGTCGCCGACACATCGGCCGCACGCACCGCCTCGTCCGGCTCGCCGCCGACGAACGACGACACCGCGCGCGACGCCTCGTCGCCCGACTTCACGACCGCCGCAAACCGGTGCGCGAAGTGCGCGCGGCCGGCGGCCGCGGTGAAGGCCACGTCGACGAGCCCGCGCCCCGGGTTCGCCGCGAGGTCGTCGCTCCAGCGCCGCGCCAGATCGCGCAGCCCGTCGGCCGACTTGGCGGAGAGCACCAGCAGTTCGGCGCCGCGCGGCGCTGCCTGGGCCGGCGGCTCCGGCGCCTGTTCGACGACCACGTGCGCGTTCGTGCCGCTGGCGCCGAACGAGCTCACGCCGGCGATCCGGCGCGAGTACGCCGCAGGCCACGGCTGGCGCTCGCGCGCGACCGCGATTGGAATGTCGTTCCAGTTGATGTGCGGGTTCGGCTCCGCGACGTGCAGGTGCGCCGGGATCTCCCCGTGCTGCAGCGCGAGCACCACCTTCATCAGCCCCGCGATGCCGGCGGCAGCCTCGAGATGCCCGACGTTGGTCTTCGCCGACCCGACGAGCAGCGCCTTCGACCGATCGCGCGACGCGCACAGGGCAGTGTTCAACGCCCGGATCTCGATCGGATCGCCGAGCGGCGTGCCCGAGCCGTGCGCCTCGACGTAGCCGACCTCGGCGGCGTCGATGCGGCTCGCCTCGATCGCCTCCCGGATCAGCGCTTCCTGCGCCGGGCCGTTCGGCACCGTCAGCCCGCTGCTCCGGCCGTCCTGGTTCGTCGCCGTGCCGCGGATGATGGCGAGGATCCGATCGCCGTCCGCCTGCGCGTCGCTCAGCCGCTTGAGGACGACGATGCCGCAGCCCTCGCCGCGGACGTAGCCGTCGGCAGCCGCGTCGAAGGTCTTGCACCGCCCGTCCGGCGCGAGCATGCGCGCCTTCGAGAGCAGCACGTTGTGATCCGGCACCAGGATGGCGTTGGCGCCGCCCGCCAGCGCGAGACGCGACTCGCCGAGCCGCAGGCTCTGACATGCCAGGTGGACGGCGACGAGCGACGACGAGCAGGCGGTGTCGACCGTCAGGCTCGGCCCCTGCAGCCCGAGCAGATACGAGATGCGCCCCGCCGCGAAGTTCGCCGCGTTGCCGGTCAGATTGTAGGCGTCGAGATCGTCGGGCAGCGCCTCGCGCAGCAGCTGCACGTAGTCGTTGCTCGACATGCCGAGGAATACGCCCGTGCGCGTGCCGGCCAGGCGATCGGGAGCCTGCCCGGCGTGCTCCAGCGCCTCCCAGCCGACCTCGACGAGCAGCCGCTGCTGCGGATCCATCTTGATCGCTTCGCGCGGCGCAATGCCGAAGAACTGCGAATCGAAGCGATCGAGATCGCGGACGAAGCCGCCGTGCCGGGTGTGCATCTTGCCCGGCGCGTCGGAGTCCGCGTCGTAGTAGGCGTCGACGTCCCAGCGGTCGGCGGGCACTTCGGTGATGGCGTCGATGCCGCCGCGCAGGAGCTGCCAATACGCCTCCGGCGTCGACACGCCGCCGGGGAAGCGGCAGCCGAGACCGATCACCGCGATCGGCTCGACCCGCTTGCCTTCGAGCTCTTCGACCCGCGCGCGCAGGCGGCGCAGCGCGATCAGCGCCTGTTGCTCTGGCGTCAGACTCACCCCTGGTCCTCCCCGATTCCGTCGAGCGACAACGCGGCGAGCTCGCCGGCGAGCAGCGCCCGCACTTCCTCCTGCGTCATCGTCCCCACCTGCGCCACGTCGGCGTCGAGCCCCGGCGCCGCCTTCACGTTCGCGCGCGCCGGCTCGGGCGACGGCGCAGCCGCGGCCGGCGCGACCAGCCCGAGCAGGTACTCCGCCATGGCGTCCAGCGTCGGGCAGTCGAACGCCAGCGTCGGCGCCAGCGCGACGCCGAGCGCGTGCTGCAGGCGGTTGCGCAGCTCGACCGCCATGAGCGAGTCCATGCCGAGCTCGGTGAGACCCTTGCGCGGATCCGGCGCGGCTCCTTCGACCGCGAGCACGGCCCCCGCGTGCTGCTGCAGCGCCTCGATCAACACGCCGCGGCGATCGCCGGGCAGCGCTGCCACGACCCGGCGGGCGAGATCCCCGCTGCCGGTCCTGCGCTCAGGACTCTCGGACGGCGCGAGCTCGTCGAGCAGCCGGCGCGGCGCGCGTGAGCGGTAGATCGGGCCGAACACGCGCCAGTCCACGGCCGCCGCGACCAGTTGCGGAAGGCCGGTGGACAACGCGTGCGCGAAGGCGGCGATGCCGTCGGCCGTCGCGAACGCGCTGACGCCCATCTGGGCCATGAGGCGCTGACCCGCCGCGTCGGCCATCCCGGTCTCGGCCCACGGGCCCCAGTTGATGCTCGTCGCCGGCAGGCCCTCGGCGCGCCGCGCGTGCGACAAGGCGTCGAGAAACTGGTTCGCGGCGCCGTAATGCACCAGACCGCGCGAGCCCCAGATCGCCGCGCCCGACGAGAACAGCACGAACAGGTCGAGCGGCAGGCCGCGGGTCAGCTCGTGCAGGATCCACGCGCCCGCGATCTTCGGACGGCAGACGTCGCGCACCTGCTCCGTCGTCACCTCGCCGACACTGTCATTGCGGAGCACGCCGGCGGCGTGAATCACCCCGCCCAGCGGCGCGCCGGCCGCATCGATCTCGCGCAACACCGCTTCCATCTGCGCTCGAACGGCCACGTCGGCGCTGACCACGCGCAGGTTGACGCCGCGGCGTTCCAGCGCCTCGATCGCGGCAAGCGCGTCGCCGGCCGCCGGGCGGCCGCGCCGCGAGGTGAGCACGAGGTGCGTCGCGCCGGCAGCGGCGAGCCACTCCGCGACGGCGAGGCCGAGGCCGCTCGCGCCGCCCGTCACGAGATACGTGACACCGGCCCGGATCTGCGCGGGCTTCACCGCCGCTGCGGTCGAACGCGCCAGGCGGAGCGCGCGGCGCGTGCCGCTCCGGTAGGCGACTTCGTCGTTCCCGTCAGCGGCAAGCTCGCGCAGGACCGCCGCCGCCGCGTCGTCCGCGGACGCCGCCGGATCGACGTCGATCGAACCGCCCCAGATCTCCGGATGCTCGAGCGCGATGACGCGAGCCGCGCCCCAGATCGGCGATTGCGCCACGGCGCCGCCCAGCGCCGGAGCGGCGCCGCGGGTGACGCTGAACACGCGCGCGCGCGCGCCGGTTCGCAGCAGCGCCTGAGCCGCCGTGACGAACGTTTCGACGCCGTCGCGCTGCGCGATGGCCAGCGCGTCGCCGGTCAGTTGCGCGTTCGGCTCGGCATCGAGACTCCAGAGGTGGACGACGCCGCCGAGATCGGCCTGCTGCCGGACGGCAGATTCGATTGCCGCGACCGGGTCCTCGCCGCGGCGGACGATCACGACGGGAGATCCCACCTTCAGGAGCGCCGCGGCGAGCCGATCGCCGACGCCGGAGCCGTCCGAGAGGACAATCCACGCGCGCGCCGCGCCGCTCCCGGCGGCGGACGAAAGCGGCGCCTCACGCCACTGAAGCTCGTACAACGCGTCCTGTACCGGCGTGGAGGCATCCGGGGTCCTGGCGTCCACCCAGTAGCGCTCGCGCTGGAACGGATACGTCGGCAGCGCCACCTTGCGGCGCGCGTAGCCGGCGTCGAACCCTTTCCAGTCGATCCCGGCGCCGCGCACGAACAGCCCGCCGAGCGATTCGAGCAGCGTGCTCCAGGCGTCGCGATCGCGCCGCAGCGACGGCAGCCATAGCGCATCGCCGTGGCCGGCGCAGGCCTGACCGAGACCGAGCAGCGTCGCCGAGGGACCGATCTCGATGAACGCGGTGATCCCGTCGTCGGCGAGCGCCTGCATGCCGGCGGCGAACTGCACCGTCGCGCGTACGTGGGCGCGCCAGTAGGCCGCGGTCCCCAGTTCCGACGCCGTCGCGCGCCGGCCGGTGACGTTCGAGATCACGCCAATCCGCGGACGCGCATAAGTGACGTCCGCCGCGACGGCCTCGAACGCGTCCAGCATCGGATCCATCAGCGGCGAGTGGAACGCGTGCGAGACGGTCAGGGACCTGGTGCGCACGCCCTCGGAGCTCCACTGCTCGCAGAGCCGCGCGACATCAACCTCCGGCCCCGCGACGACGACGCTCGACGGCCCGTTCACGGCGGCGAGCGCCACGCGGCCGCCGGTTGCCGCCAGTGGAGCGCGAACTGCCTCCTCGGACGCCCACACTGCCGCCATGGCGCCGTCGGCGGGGAGGGCCTGCATCAGACGTCCGCGCGCCGCGACGAGACCGAGCGCGTCCTCGAGGCTGAACACGCCGGCGACGCAGGCGGCGACGTACTCGCCGATGCTGTGCCCCAGCAGCAGCGCGGGCGTGACTCCCCAGGACTGCCACATCCGCGCCAGCGCGTACTCGACGGCAAAGAGCGCGGGCTGGGCGTAGCGCGTCTCGTCGATCCGGCTGGACGCCTCGCCGTAGAGGATGTCGAGCAGCGGCACGTCGAGCCCGGCGCGGAGAATCGCGTCGCATCGATCCAGCGCCTCGCGGAACGCGGGCTGCGAGTCGTACAACTCGCGGCCCATGCCGGCGTATTGCGCTCCCTGGCCGGTGAACAGAAAGGCCACACGAGGCGTGGTTTCGACCGCCGCCTCGCCGCGGAGCGCGCGCGGATCCCCCTCACCTCGAGCGATGGCGTCGAGGCCGCGACGCGCCTCGTCGATCGTGCGCACCGTGATCGCCGCCCGTCGTGCCAGCGCCGTCCGGCCGGCGTTCGCGGTGAACGCGACGTCCGCGATCGGCAGCGCCGGGTTGGCGGCCAGATGCGCGCCGAGCCGCGCCGCCGCGGCGCGCAGCGCCTGCTCGTCACGTCCCGTCACCGTGAGCAGGTGCAGCGGGCGCTCGAGCGCTGCCGATGCCGCGCGCGGCGCCGGCGCCTCTTCCACGACCACATGCGCATTGGTGCCGCTGATCCCGAACGAGCTGACGCTCCCGATCCTCGGCGCGCCGCCGGCGGGCCAGGGACGCGCCGCGGTCGGCACGACGAGAGACACGTGCCGCACGGCTGCCTTCGGGTTCAGCGATCTGAAATGCAGGTGCGGCGGGATCTCCCCGTGCTGCAGCGAGAGGATCACCTTGATCAGGCCGGCGATGCCGGCGGCGGACTCCATGTGCCCGAAGTTCGTCTTCAGCGATCCGACGACGAGCGGCTGGTCGGGCCGGCGTCCTTCGCCGAGCACCGCGTCGAGCGCGTCGAGCTCGATCGGATCGCCGAGCGAGGTGCCGGTGCCGTGCGCCTCGACGTAGCCGACCGACGCCGGCGCGATGCCGCCGTTGCCGAGCGCCTGGCGGATGACCGCTTCCTGCGCGCGCCCGTTCGGCACGGTGAAGCCGCTCGTCGCGCCGTCCTGGTTCATCGCCGAGCCGCGAATCACCGCCAGAATCCTGTCGTCGTCTGCGATCGCGTCCGACAGCCGCTTCAGCACGACGAAGCCGCAGCCCTCGGCGCGCACGAACCCGTCGGCCGAGGCGTCGAACGTCTTGCACCGCCCGTCCGCCGCCATGAATCCCCACTTGTGGAAGGCGAAGAACGAGTCGGCGTTGTGGATGGTGTTCACGCCCCCGGCGAGCGCGAGGTGGCTCTCGCCGGCGCGCAGGCTCTGACAGGCGAGGTGCACCGCCGAGAGCGACGACGAGCAGGCGGTATCGACGGCGAGGGCGGGCCCCTGCAGGCCGAGCGCGAACGCGACGCGGCCGGCCGCGGCGTTGTGCGAGTTGCCGGTGGCGATGTAGACGTCGAGCCGCGTCGGATCGGCGGCGCGCAGGTGCTGCCAGTAGTCGCTCGCGGTGATGCCGACGAAGACGCCGGTGAGGCTGTCCTTCAGCGAGCGCGGCGCGTACCCCGCGTGCTCGAGCGCTTCCCAGCACACCTCGAGCACCAGGCGGTGCTGCGGATCCATGCTGACGGCCTCGCGCCGCGAGATGCCGAAGAACCCGGCGTCGAAGCGATCGACGCCGTCGAGGAACGCGCCGTGCAGCACCGGCTTCGCCGCGGCCAGCTCCGGATCCAGATCGAAATAGCGCTGCGCGCTCCAGCGATCCGCCGGCACCTCCGTCACCGCGTCGACGCCGTTGCGCAGCAGCTGCCACAGCGCCTCCGGACCGTCCACGCCGCCGGGGAAACGGCAGCCGATGCCGACGACCGCGATCGGTTCGGTGCGGGCGCGCTCCGCCGCCTGGAGCTTCGCCTGCATCTCTTCGACGGCGCGGAGCGCGTCCTTGAGCAGCGCGCGGCGATCGGGCGTCTGGGGGGTCTCGGCCATCACTGAATCTGCGCCAGCTTCGACGCCAGCAGCGCCGCGAGATCATCCTCGGTCAGCTCGTCCGGATCGACGGACGCCGCCGGCGTCTGCGCCGCGGCTCCAGCCGCCGGGACGGCGACGGCAGGCGGCCGCGCGATCAACTCACCGCCGAGGAATTCCGCGACCGCGGCAACGGTCGGGTACTTGAACGTCAGCGTTCCGGGGAGCGAGAGACCGGTGCCCGCCTCGAGACGACGGCGCAGCTCCACCGACAGCAGCGAATCCATGCCCAGCTCGAAGAAGCCGCGCTGCGGATCGAGCTGGCGCGCCGCCAGGCCGAGGACGCCCGCCGCCGCCGCGCGCACGTGCGCGAGGATCACGTCCGGCTGGCGTTCGGGCTCGACGCCGGCGAGTTCGTCGCGCAGCGTCGCCGCCGGGCGTGCCGGCGCCGGCGCCGCCTCACCCACCACATCGAGGAAGGGACGCCGGCGGCGGGTCTCGTACACCGGCTTGAACGTGTTCCAGTCGACGTCGGCGACGACGGCGCGGCTGACGTTGGCGGCGATCAGACGTCCGAGCAGATCCAGCGCGGCGCGCGAGGCGAGCAGCCGCATGCCCGAGCGCGCGAACACGTCCTTGTGCTGCTCCGAGCCGCGCAGGTTCTCCCATGCGCCCCAGTTCACGCTCAGCGCGGTGAGACCGCGGGCGCGGCGATACTCGGCGAACGCGTCGAGCGTGCTGTTCGCCGCGGCATAGTGCCCGAGATCGGCGGTGCCGATGAGCGCCGAGATCGAGGAGAAGAGCACGAAGAAGTCGAGATCGAGGTCCTGCGTCAGGCGATACAGGACCCACGCGCCTTCCGCCTTCGGACGAATCATGCCGGCGAGCGACGCGGCGGACATGTCGTGCAGCTTCGCGGCGCCCATCGCCGCGGCGGCGTGCACGATGCCGCGCAGCGGCGGGATCGAGTCCCCGAAGCTGCGGAAGAACGCCGCCGCCGCGGCTTCGTCGGCGGCGTCGAACGCGCCAACGTACACCGTCGCGCCGAGCCACTCGATCGCGCGAATGCCGGCAATCTTGCGGGTGACGTCGGCGTCGGCGCCGCCCTCGGGCAGCGAGTCCCACGCCTCGCGCGGCGGCAGCGGGCTGCGGCCGGTGAGCACGATGTGCCGCGCGCCCTGCTCGGCGAGCCACTTGCCGATCTCGAGCCCGAGCACGCCGAGGCCGCCGGTAATCAGATACGACGCGTCGGGCCGGCAGCCGGCGAACGCAGCGGAAGGAGCGGCCTGCGGCGTCAGCCGCGCGGCGTACCGCCGTCCGCTGCGCAGCGACAGCTGATCTTCATCTCCGCCGTCGTCGATCGCCGACAGGACGTCCGCCGCGCCGGTGTTCGCGTCGGCGTCGATCAGTGCGCCCCAGAGCTCCGGATGTTCGACCGCGAGCGTGCGGCCGAGGCCCCACACCGCGGCCTGCGCCACCGACGCCTCGGTCCGCGACGCGTCCGCTGCATGGACGCCGCGCGTGATCGCGTAGATGGGCGCGGTCACCGACTGGCGCAGCAGCGCCTGAACGAGCGCGCGCAGGCTCTCCGCGTCGCCGAGGTGAATCACGCCGGCGAGCGTCGCCGGCTCCGCGAGCAGGCTCACGAGCATGCCGAGCTGGGGCAGCACGTGGCACTGATCGCCGCGGGCGCGCAGCCCGGCAATCACCTCTTCGGTCAGCGGATCCGTGGACGGCACCACGATCCAGCGGCGTCCCGGCGGTGCCGCGTTCGCCGCCGCCGCTTTGGCCGGCACCCACTCGACGCGATACATCTCGCTCGCCGCCGCAGCCGGGATCTGCGGCGCGGGCGCGGCCGCGGCGACCGGCGCCGCCGCCGCATCGGCCGGAACCAGGCCGCTGCCGTCCAGCCAGTAGCGCTCGCGCTGGAAGGGATACGTCGGCGCGGTCACCTTGCGGCGGGTATATGGCGCGTCGAAGGCGCGCCAGTCGACGGTGACGCCGGCGGCATAGACCTGCGCCGCGCTCTCGGCCAACTGGACACGGCTGTCGCGCGGCGGCCGCAGCGAGCTGACGAACGCAACCGGCGTCGCGTCGGGCAGCGCGCGCCTGGCGAGACCGAGGAGCGTCGGCCTGGGACCCGCTTCGATCCATACCGCGCACCCCTGCGCCGCGAGCGTCTCGATGCCGGCGGCGAACCGGACCGGCTGGCGCAGGTGCGCCCGCCAGTACGCCGGCGCGGCAATCTCGTCGCCGGCGAGGCGTCCGGTGAGATTCGAGACCAGCGGCAGCACGGGCGCGTGGAACTGCACGCGCGCCGCAATCCGTTCGAACTCGTCCAGGATCGGATCCATCGCCGCCGAGTGGAAGGCGTGCGAGACGGCGAGGCGCTGCGTGGCGATGCCGCGTGCGCTCAGCGCCCCCTCCGCGGCGTCGATGGAAGCCGCGTCGCCGGAGATCACGGTGTGCGCCGGACCGTTCACGGCGGCGATCGAAATCGAGGCCGCGAGCGGACGGATCGCGTCGAGCACGTCGGCCTCGGCGCCGAAGGCCGCCGCCATTGCGCCCGGCGCCAGCGCCTGCATCAGCTTGCCGCGCGCCGCGATCAACCGCAGGCCGTCGTCCAGCGAGAAGACGCCGGCGACCGTCGCCGCCACGTATTCCCCGACGCTGTGCCCCAGCACCGCCGACGGCGTGACGCCCCACGACTGCCACAACGCGGCCAGCGCGTACTCGATCGCGAACAGCGCCGGCTGCGTCAACGCCGTCTGATTCAGCTTCGCCGCCACCGCGGGATCGTCCGAGAACAGCACCTCGAGCAGCGGCGTGTCGAGCTCGCCGCGGAGGATCGCATCGCACCGTTCCAGCGCCTCGCGGAACACCGGCTCGGCGGCGAACAGGTCCCGCCCCATCCCCGCGTACTGGGCCCCTTGACCGGTGAACAGCAATGCGACGTGCGGCGCCGACGCGCGTTCGCCGGCATGCACACCGGCCGCGGGCTCTCCCGCGGCGTATGCCGTCAGCGCCGCCGAGGCTTCCGCTGCCGAAGCAGCCGGAATCGCGAGCCGATGCGCGAAGTGCGTGCGGCCGGCATTGGCGGTGAACGCCACGTCGGCCAACCGATCCGCCGTCGTCTCGAGATGCCGCGCGTAGCGCGCGGCGAGCGCGCGAAGCGCGTCCGGCGTCCTGGCCGACAGCGCCAGGACGTGTGCGGCGCGATCGTCGACCGCCGGAGCGGCCGGCGCGGGCGCCTGGACCGGCGCCTCTTCGATGATCACGTGCGCGTTCGTGCCGCTGAACCCGAACGAACTGACCCCGGCGATGCGGCGGTCCGCGCCCGCCGGCCACGCGCGGCGGCCCGTTGCGATCTCGAGCGGCGCGCTCCCCAGCTCGATGTGCGGATTCAGCGTCGAGAAGTGCAGGTGCGGCGGGATCTCCTCGTGGCCGAGCGACAGCACCACCTTGATCAGCCCCGCCACGCCGGCGGCCGCTTCGAGGTGGCCGATGTTGGTCTTGACCGAGCCCACCACCAGCGGACGGTCGGCCGGGCGTCCGTCCATCAACACCGAGCGGAGCGCTTCGATCTCGATCGGATCGCCGAGCGCGGTTCCGGTGCCGTGTGCCTCGACATAGCCGACGTGCGCCGGCTGCACGCCGGCGCGCGCGAGCGCGTCGCGGATCACGGCCTGCTGCGACGGTCCGTTGGGCACCGTCAGTCCGCTGCTGCGGCCGTCCTGGTTCACCGCCGTGCCGCGGACCACCGCCAGGACGCGATCGCCGTCGGCCAGCGCGTCGCTCAGCCGCTTCAACACGATCACGCCGGCGCCTTCGGCGCGCGCGTAGCCGTCCGCCGAGGCATCGAACGTCTTGCACCGGCCGTCGGGCGCGAGCATGTGCGCGCGGCAGCCGTTGACCCACGGCTCCGGCGTCATCATCAGGTTGACGCCGCCGGCGAGCGCGATCCGGCACTCGCCGTCACGCAGGCTCTTGCACGCGAGGTGCACCGCGACGAGCGACGAGGAGCAGGCGGTGTCCACCGCAAGCGCGGGCCCCTGCAAGCCCAGGCTGTAGGCCAGCCGGCCCGCCGCGACGCTCAGCGACGTCCCGGTCCCGAAGTAGGCGTCGAGCGCCGCGGGATTCGGCTGCTTCATGTGCAGCAGCGCGTAGTCGTACGTGCCGATGCCGACGAACACGCCGCTGCGCGTCCCGAGCAGGCGATCGGGCGGCTGCCCGGCGTGCTCGAGCGCCTCCCAGGCGACCTCCAGCAGCAGGCGCTGCTGCGGATCGAGGCTGATCGTCTCCCGCGGCGAGATGCCGAAGAAGTGCGGATCGAAGCGGTCGATGCGATCGAGGAAGCCGCCGCTCCGCGTATACATCTTCCCCGGGGTCTCGGGGTTGGGATCGTAGTACGCGTCGACGTCCCAGCGGTCCGCGGGAATCTCCCGGATCGCATCCACCCCCTCGCGCAGCAGATCCCAGAACTCGTCCGGAGTGTTCGCGTTGCCCGGCAGCCGGCAGCCCATGCCGATGATCGCGATGGCGTCGCCGGCGGGTTCGACGATCGGCGCGAGCGCCGCCGCAGCCGGGGCCTCCGCGCTCTCTTCAGCGACGCCGAGCACATCGTCCGCGATGTACGCGCTCAGAGCCGCAACCGTCGGACGATCGAACGTCAGCGTCGCGGGGAGCGGCTTGCCGGTGGTGCGCTGCAGCCGATTGCGCAGTTCGAGCGCCATCAGCGAATCCATGCCGACGTCGCGCAGCCCCTGGTGCGGCTCGAGCGTGAATCCCGGCTCCAGCGCGAGCACCTGGCGCACCTGCTCGCGGACGTGCGCGAGCACCGCCTCGCGGCGGCGATTGCGCGGCGCGCGCTCGAGTTCGTCGATCAGCGCGGGTCGCGAGCCCGCGGCGGCCTGCGCCTGAGGCGCGGCCGGCGCGGCCGGCGCCGACGCGACCAGATCGGCGAGCAGCGGAATTCCGCGCGGACGCTCTTCGGCGAACTTGCGCCAGTCGGCGGCGACCACCGCCAGCTGCGGCACGCGCGCCGGCAGGGCGCGCACGAACGCCCGCGCGCCGTCGTCCGGCGGAATGAAGCGCACGCCGTGACGCGCCCAGCGCTGCTGTTCGCGCGCGGAGAGCCCGGCGGCCATGCCGACCTCGTCCCAGGGTCCCCAGTTGATCGCGAGCCCCGGCAGCCCGAGCGCGCGGCGGTATCTCGCCAGCGCGTCGAGGAACCCGTTCGCGGCTGCGTAGCTCCCCTGCGCCGGCGACGGCAGCACCGACGCCGCCGACGAGAACAGCACGAAGAAGTCGAGCGCGAGCGTCTCGCTGTGGCGATGGAGGTTCCAGCCGCCGGCGACCTTCGGCGCCAGCACGCCGGCAAGACGATTCGCGTCGAGCGCCGGCAGCAGACCGTCGTCCCGAAGACCGGCCGCGTGCACGATGCCGGCGAGCGGCGGCATCGCGGCGGCGATCTCGGCGAACACTCGCGCCACGTCTTCGTCGCGCGAGACGTCCGCGGCCGCGGACATCACGCGCACGCCGCGCGATTCGAGGGCGGCGACGGCCGGCGCGGCGGACGGAGTCACGCCGCTGCGGCCGGCGAGCACGAGGTTGCGCGCGCCGGCGTCCGCCAGCTCGGACGCGATGCGCAGGCCGAGGCCGCCGAAGCCGCCGGTGATGAGATAGGTCGCATCGGCGCGGACCGTCACTGCGCCCGCCTCCGGGTCGCGGGCGATGACGATCTTGCCGACGTGGCGCGCCTGCGCCATGTGGCGGAACGCGGACGCCGCGTCCGACAGCATGAACACGCGCATCGGCAGCGGCTGCAGCACGCCGCGGCTGAAACGCGATGCCAGGTCCAGCAGCATCTCGTAGATGAGCGCGTCGTCCACGTCGGCGAGGAAGATCGTGAAGTTGCGGACGTCCGGCCGGACCGCCGCGATCTGCGCATCGGACCAGATGCCGCGCTTGCCGATCTCGCAGAACCGGCCGCCCTGCCGCAGCACCGCGATGCTCTTCGGGATCGCCTCGCCGGTGAGCGAATTGAGGACGACGTCCACCCCTTCGCCGCCGGTCGCCGCGAGGATCTCGTCCGCGAAGTCGACGGTTCGCGAGTTCATCACGTGCGCGACGCCGAGCGACCGCAGCAGCGCACGCTTTTCCTCGCTGCCCGCCGTCGCGAAGATCTCGGCGCCCGCCTCTTTCGCGATCTGCACCGCGGCGAGGCCGACGCCGCCCGTGGCGGCGTGGATCAGCACGCGCTCGCCGCGCTTCAGGCCGGCGAGCCGGTTGAGCGAATACTCCGCGGTCGTGAACGCCATCGGGATGGTGGCGGCCGCGCGGAAATCCATTCCCTCCGGAATGCGCACGACCCACTGCCCCGGCGCGACGACGAACGTCTGGAAGCCGCCGTGCACGAGCGCCATCACACGATCGCCGGCCGAGACGTGCGAGACCCCCTCGCCCACGGCCGCGACGACGCCGACGCACTCGTTGCCGAGCGCGCCCGGATCGCCCGGATACATGCCGAGCGCGTTGAGGACGTCGCGGAAGTTGAGGCCGGAGGCGCGAACCTCGATCTCCACTTCGCCGCGAGCCGGCGCGCGGCGCGTCATCGGCACGAGCCGGAGGTTGTCGAGGATGCCGCGCTCGGAGATGGCCAGCGCGACCGGCCCCGACGCGCGCGCCGTTCCCAGCGCGTCGGACGCTGCACGCTCGAGCCGCGCGACGTGGCGCCGGCCGCCGCGATAGGCGATCTGGTCTTCGGCATCAGGCCGGGTCAGATCTGCCCACAGCAGATCGAGCTCGGCGGCATCCGCCGCATCGAGATCGATCGACGCGCACGGGATGTCGGGATGCTCCGCGCCCAGCGCGCTGACGAGCGAGAGCAGCGGCTGACCGGCAAGGCCGCGCTCCGTCGCGCTCGTCGCGCCGCGGGTCACGACCGTCACGCCGGCGAGCTGCGCGACGGTCGGCGTCAACGAAGCAATGCGGCCGAGGATTCCCGCGGCCTGCGGCAGGCGCGCGATGCCGGCGTCTGCCCCGGCACGATCGTCCTCCGACGCGAAGACGAGAATTCTCGACGGCCGCGCCGCCGCGCGTACGGCCCAGGCGTCGAGCGCGGCGCCGGCGTCGGCATGCGCCGCGCGCTGCACGTCGAACCGCTCGGCGCTCAGACGCTCCGCAATGGTCGCCGCCGCCGGCGTGCCGTCGTCCACGACGAACCAGTCCGCCGGGGCAGCAGGGGTCGAAGCGGACGCAATCTCGCGCGGCCGCCACTGAACTGTGTGGAACCAGGCGTCCGTCGAACGCTGCGCCGACGCCTTCACGGCGTCCGCGGTGGCGCGCTTCGCCGTCAGCCCGGAGATGGACGCGAGGACGCGGCCGTCGCCGTCGAACACCGTCACGTCGCCGGTGAACGCCTCCGGCTGATCGCTCGCGATCGGGCGCAGCCGCGCGTGCGCCCAGACCGAGGAGCCGGCGGCGCCGCTGGCGGCGAGGCGGTCGAGGCTGACGGGCAGATAGAAATGGCGTCCGGTGAACGCGGCGGCGCCGCCAGGGAGCGCGGCGAGCAGCGCGTGGAAACAGGAATCGAGCAGGCCGGGGTGCAGCGTGTACCCGTCCGACGTCTCATCGGAAGGAAGCTCGATCGAGGCAACCGCTTCGCCTCCGCCGTGCCACAACTGCGTGATGCCGCGGAAGGACTGGCCGTACTCGAGCCCGCTGCGCGAGAACAGATCGTAATGCGCCGCCGGCGAGACGCTCTCGCCGCAGCGGCCGCGGACGGCCGTGAGCGCATCGGCGGCCTCGACGGCAGCGCCGTCCAGCCGCACGAGGGCAGTGGCGTGCAGGTGCCATTCGGCGGCGTCGCCGGATGACGCGCGGCTGAACACCTGGAAGGTGCCATCGCGATCGCCGCGCGGGGTGAACACCGCCTGCACGCGCCGCTCACCGGCTTCCGGCAGGACCAGCGGCTCGGCGATGACGAGTTCCTCCACCGCCGGAATGCCGCCGCCGATCGCGCGCCCCGCGGCCAGCGCCATCTCGAGATATCCGGTGGCGGGAAAGACGACGGCGCCGAACACCCGATGCTCGGCGAGATAGCGCGGCCGGTCGGCCGACAGGTACTGCTCGAACACGACGTCGCGCAGCGGCGAATCGTTGCGAACGCCGAGCAGCGGATGCACGGCGTCGCCCGATCGCTGGGGCATGCGCGCCGCCGTGCTGCCGTCGTTCGCGAGCCAGTACCGCTGCCTGCGGAACGGATGGCCGGGCACCGGGACGCGGCGCCGCGGGCGGCGGCCGTCGAACGCCGCCCAGTCGATCTCGCAACCGGCGACGTACAGCGTTGCCAACGCCGCCAGCATGTCCTCCCAGGTGTCGCGGCCTTTGCGCAGCGAGGGAACCCAGTCGACGCCCGGCGCATCGGCGAAGCGGCGGGCGATGCCCAGCAGGGTCGGCTGCGGGCCGATCTCGAGGAACACGCTCGCGCCCATCGCGCGGAGCGTCTCGATCCCGTGCTGGAACCGCACCGGCCGGCGCGCGTGGCGCACCCAGTAATCCGCCGACGCGATCTCGGAGCCGGCGCGCTCGCCGGTCAGATTCGAGACGATCGGAATCCGCGGCGCGGCGAACGACACCTTTCCGGCGGCCGCGCCGAACGCCTCGAGCATCGGATCCAGCAGCGGCGAATGGAACGCACGCGACGCCTCGAGGTCGCGGGCATTGATGCCCTGCGCCGCGAGGCCGGCGGCGATCGCGTGCACGGCGGCGCGCTCGCCCGAGATCACCACCTGCTCCGGCCCGTTGAGCGCCGCGATCGAGACGGCCTGTTCCTGCCCGGCAATCGCCGCCCGGACCGTGCTCTCCCCCGCGAACACCGACACCATCGCGCCGTTGTCGGGCAGCGCCTGCATCAGGCGGCCGCGCGCCGCGATCAGGCGGAGTCCGTCCTCCAGGCCGAAGACGCCGGCGACGCACGCGGCGACGAGTTCGCCGACGCTGTGCCCGAGTACCGCGGCGGGCAGGATCCCCCACGACTGCCACAACTGCGCCAGCGCGTACTCGACCGCGAAGATCGCCGGCTGCGCGTACGCGGTCTGCGAAAGCAGGCGCGTGTCGTCGTCCGATCCGAACAGGACGCCGAGCAGCGGCCGCTCCAGCTCGGTCGCGAGCAGGCGATCGCATTCGTCGATCGTCTGGCGGAACGCGGGCTCGGATTCGTAGAGCCCGCGAGCCATGCCCGCGTACTGCGCCCCCTGGCCGGTGAACAGGAACGCCACCTCGGGGGCGCCGCTCTCGACGCTGCGGCGGACGACGCGCGGCGTCTCGCTCCGGCGCGCCTCGGCGATCGCGTCCGCCGCGTCCGCGGCAGTGCCCGCCACCACGGCGAGACGATGCGCCGCATGCAGCCGTCCGGCGTTTGCCGTCGCGCAGATCTCCGGGAGCGGCTCGGACGTCTGCCTCAGGAATTGCTCGAAATCCGCCGACAGCTCGTCGAGCGCCTCGGTGCTCCGCGCCGACAGCGTGAGAAGCTGGCGCGGACGCTCTGCCGCGCCCGGCGCAGCGGCTGTCGCCGGCGCAGCCTCGACGACCAGGTGCGCGTTGGTGCCGCTGAACCCGAACGAGCTGACGCCCGCGAGACGCCGGCCCGACGCGGCCGGCCACGAGCGCGGCGCCGTCAACACCTCGACCGGGAGCGACGACCACTCGATGTGCGGATTGCGTTCGCCGAGATTCGGATGCGCCGGAATCGTCTCGTGCCGCAGCGCGAGCACGACCTTGGCGAGCCCGGCGATGCCGGCCGCGGCCTCGAGATGCCCGATGTTCGCCTTGATCGAGCCGATCGCGACCGGGCCGCCGCCGACGCCGCGGTCCGCCATCACGCGGCCGAGCGCCCGTACCTCGATCGGATCGCCCAGCGACGTCCCGGTGCCATGGGCCTCGACGTACGCGACCTCGGACGGCTGGACGCCGGCGATGTCGAGCGCGCGGCGGATCACCGCTTCCTGGGCGGGACCGTTGGGCACGGTCAGGCCGCTGCTGCGTCCGTCCTGGTTCACGGCGGAGCCGCGGATCACCGCCAGGATGCGATCGCCGTCGCGCTCGGCGTCCGACAGCCGCTTCAGCACGACGACCGCGCAGCCTTCGGATCGGACGTAGCCGTCGGCGCGGGCGTCGAACGTCTTGCACAGGCCGTCGGGCGACATCATCTTCGCCTTGGAGCAGGCGATGTTGATGTCAGGCGAGAGAATCAGATTGACGCCGCCCGCCAGGGCGACGCCGCATTCCTGGTTGCGCAGGCTCTGACACGCGAGGTGCACGGCGACGAGCGACGACGAGCACGCGGTGTCGACCGCGAGACTCGGGCCGCGCAGGCCGAGCACGTACGAGATGCGGCCCGCCGCCACGCTGCCGCTGGTGCCCGATCCGAAATACGCGTCCACCGCCTGCGGATCGGTGAACGCCATGCGGTAGTAATCGATGTTGCTCAGGCCGACGAACACGCCGGTCTGCGATCCCGACAGGCTGCCAGGCGAGATCGCCGCGTCCTCGAGCGCGCGCCACGCGGTCTCGAGCAGCAGCCGCTGCTGCGGGTCCATGCTGACCGCTTCGCGCGGCGAGATCCCGAAGAAATGCGGATCGAACCGATCCACGTCCGACAGGAAGCCGCCGCGGTAGGTGTACATCTTCCCCGGCGCCTCGGGATCGGGGTCGAAGTACGCCGCGACGTCCCAGCGGTCGGCGGGAACGTCGACGATGCCGACGCGGCCGTCGCGGAGCAGATCCCACAACCGATCGGTATCGGGCGCGCCGGGAAAGCGCCCGGCCAGACCGACGATCGCAATCGGTTCGGTGCGCTCGCGCTGAACGTCATCGAGACGCGCGCGCAGCTCGCGGATCTCGGCGAGCGCCAGCTTGACCGGGGACAGCGTCGACTTGTCAGCCACGCGGGTACCCCGACGATGCGGCGCCGCGGGCGCGGTTCAGCTCGGCGAGCTCTTCGGCGAGCAGCGCCTCCGCTTCCTCGTCCGACAGCGATTCGAGATCCTCAGCCGCCGCCGCGGGTGCGGCGGCCGGCGCACCGGCGTGCGCCGCCGACCCCAGCACCTCGCCGATGAAGCCGGCGAGTGCGGCGGTGGTCGGATAATCGAAGGCCAGCGTGGACGGCAGCAGCTGCCCCGTTGACGCCTGCAGCCGGTTCTTGAGTTCGAGTGCCATCAGCGAATCGAGTCCCGCGTCCCGCAGCCCCTGCTCGTCGTCCAGCCGCTGGCTGCCGGCGAGCCCGAGCACGGCGAGGACGTCGCGCCGCACGTGCTGCAGCACCACCGCTTTGCGCCGCTCGGGCGGCGCGTCCTGCAGCGCCCGCAGCAGCGGCGGAGCCTGCGGCGCCGCGGCGGTCTCCGGCGCGCGATCGAGCCGCGACAGCAACGGCAGCGGCACGCCGCGGTACGCGCCGTAGCGATCCCAATCCACCGCCATGATGGCGGTGTGAGCGCGGCCGGAGTCGATCGCGCTCTCCAGCGCGTCGAAGGCCGCATCCGGATCCATCTCGATGAAGCCGGCCTCGGTCAGCCGCCGCCGATCGGCCTCGTCGAGCGCGGCCGCCATGCCTGAACCGCCCCAGCGGCCCCAGCCGACGCTCACCGCGGGCAGCCCTTGCGACCGGCGCAGATGCGCCAGCGCGTCGAGGAAGGCGTTGGCGGCGGCGTAGTTCGCCTGCCCGGCGGATCCGAGCACCGACGCGAGCGACGAGTAGAGGACGAAGAAATCGAGCGGCAGCGCCGCCGACGCGACGTGGAGATTCCATCCGCCGGCGATCTTCGGCGCGAAGACCCTGCGCAGACGATCCCGGGTCTGCTGCATCGCGACGCCGTCGTCCAGGACGCCGGCCGAGTGCACGATCCCCTTCAGCGGGAAGCCGCTCGCGGCAATCGATGCGAACAACCGCTCGACGTCGGCCTTCTTCGACACGTCCGCGCGGACGGTTTCCACGACGGCGCCGGCGGCGCGCAGGCGATCGATCCCGGTGGAGGCCGCCGGCGATGGCGCGGAGCGCCCGGTGAGCACGAGGTGGCGCGCACCGCGATCCACGAGCCACGCCGCCGTCTGCAGGCCCAGCGCGCCGAGACCGCCGGTCACGAGGTAGGTGGCGTCGTCGCGCAGCGTCAGCGGCGCGTGCGGCGCCGCCGTCCGGGCGAGCCGATGCACCAACCGGACGCCGTCGCGATAAGCGATCTCGCGCTCCTCGCGCGGAGCGGCCAGCGCGTTGACGAGCGCGGACACGGCGCCGTCGACGTCTGCCGGAACGTCGACGCAGACGCACGCGGTGGACGGATGCTCGATCGCCAGCGTGCGCGCGAGGCCCCACACGGCCGCCTGCTGCACCGAGGGTGCGTTGCCGATCGGCTGCGCGGCCGTGGTGACGAGCCAGCACGCGGGCGCGGCGGCATCGGGCGCCAGCGTCGACAGCGCCTTCACCACGCCGAGCGCGGCCGCGCACTGGTCCGCCTCGGTGGACGCGAGCGCGTCCGCGTCGTTCGGATCCGCCGCGGGCGCGTCGAGGCTCCACAGGTTGACGACGCCACGCAGCGGCAGCGTGGTGCTCTGGATCGCCTGCCGGCAGACGTCCGCAACCGCGTCGACGTTTGGCGCGTCGGCGCCGTCGCCGGCGTGACGAGTCAGCACCGTGTGGCCTGCGCGCTCGAGCGCGGCCTGCAGTCCCGCCGCCACGCCGCGGCGATCGCCAAGCAGCAGCCACACGCCCGGCGCACCGAGCGACGCGTCCGCGTCCGCGGCCGGAACCCACTCGGGCGCGTACTGGAGTTCGTCGGTCCGCTTGCGCGGGTCTTCGGCCGTACTGCCGGATGAGTCCGCTGCCGCGCCGGTGTAGGAACGGACGTGATCGAGCCAGAAGCGCTCGCGCTGCCAGGCATAGGTCGGCAGTGCGACCGGCTCGGCGCGTCCCGGATTCAGCCGCGCCCAGTCGATCGCGCAGCCGGCAGCGTAGAGGGTCCCGATCACCGCGCCGAGCGACGCATGACCGTCCCGCCCGCGATGGAGCGAGTGGGTCACGATCGGATCGCCGGCCGCCGCCGCAGACGAGGCGATCGCCGAACGAAGCGCCGGGTGCGGACCGATCTCGACGAACACCGGCGCATCCGCCGCGACGGCGGCAATGGCGTCCGCAAAGCGAACCGTCTCGCGCACGTTCCGCCGCCAGTACGCGGCAGTCAGATCCGTGCCGCTGCACGCGGCGCCGGTGACGCTCGAGATCATCCGGATCGACGGCGTGCGCGGCGTGAGTCCGGCGAGCGCCGCTTCGACTTCCTTCGCCGCGGCGTTCATCTGGTCGCTGTGGAACGCGTACTGAACCGGCAGGTAGCGCGCTTCGGCGCCCGCCGCGGTGAGCTTCGCGACGGCCGCTTCCACCGCCGCGGTCTCGCCCGACAGCACGGTCGACTGCGGACCGTTCACCGCGCCGATCGACAGTCCGCGCCAGTCGTCGAGCACCGCGCGGATCTCGTCGACCGACCGCTCGATCGACACCATGCGTCCGCCGCCGGTCGCGCGCTCCATCAGGCGGCCGCGAGTCACCGCCACGCGCATCGCGTCTTCGAGCGACAGCGCGCCCGCGCACCACGCCGCGGCGATCTCGCCGAGGCTGTGTCCGACCACCGCCGCCGGTTCGATGCCCCAGCCGCGCAGCGTCGCGGCCACCGCCGCCTGCACCGCGAAGATCGCCGGCTGCGCGACCTCGGTGTGATCCAGCCGCGATGGCTCCTCGCCGAGCGCCTCGATCAGCGACCAGCCCGCGATCTCCCGGACGATCGCGTCACAGCGCTGCAGGATGTCGGTCGCCGCGGGGACGCGGCCGAGCAGATCCACCGCCATGCCGCGCCACTGCGGGCCCTGGCCGGTGAACGCGAACACGATCGCGGGCTTGCGTCCGGGACGGACGCGCCCGGTCTGCACCGTCCACGACCGCTCGCCCGCCGCGAGCGCTTTCAGGCCGACGGCGAGATCGTGCAGCGAATCCCCCACGACCGCGGCACGATGCTCGTGATGCGTGCGCCGCCGTGACGCCGTTCGGCACACCTGTTCGACGGTGGCGCCGCCGGCGCCGTTCTCGATGAACGCCTGGTAACGGCCGGCGAGCGCCGCCACAGCCTCGGGGCTGCGCGCGCTCAACGGCAGCACGAGTACGGCGCTGTCCGCTGCTCCGCTCTCCGCTGCCCGCGCCGGCGGCTCCTCGACGATGACGTGCGCGTTGGTGCCGGACCAGCCGAACGAGCTCACCCCGGCGGTCAAGGGCACGTCCGCGCCCCACGACTCGACGCGCGTCGGGACGGGGAAGCTGCGGGCGTCGACCGCGATGTGCGCGTTCAGCTTCGAGAAATGCACCACCGGCGGCACCGCGCGATGGCGCAGCGCCAGCACCACCTTGATCAGCCCGGCGATGCCCGCCGCTCCTTCGAGGTGGCCGAGATTGCTCTTCACCGCGCCGATCCAGCAGGGGCGTCCCGAGGGACGGCCTTCGCTCAACACCTCGGCCAGCGCCTCGAACTCGATCGGATCGCCGAGCGCCGTGCCGGTGCCGTGCGTCTCGACATGAGTGATGGCGGACGCGGGTACGCCGGCGTTGGCCAGCGCGGCGCGCAGCAGGTCGCGCTGCGCCAGGCCGTTCGGCGCGGTGATGCCGTTGGTCCGTCCGTCCTGATTGACCGCCGAGCCGCGAATCACGGCGAGGATGGCGTCTTCATCCGCCTGCGCATCCGACAGGCGCTTCAGCACGACCGCGCCCGCCCCTTCGCTGCGGACGAAGCCGTCCGCGGAGGCGTCGAAGGCGCGGCAGCGCCCGGTCGGCGACAGCATCTGCATGCGCGAGAGCGGAATGCTCCAGATCGGGGAGAGCATCGCGTTGACGCCCCCGACCAGCGCCACGCGGCAGTCTCCGGCGCGCAGGCTCTGGCACGCGGTGTGGACCGCGACCAGCGACGACGAGCACGCCGTGTCGATGGTCAGCGCCGGTCCGCGCAGATCGAGCAGATACGCGAGCCGCCCGGCGGCGATGTTGTGCGCGTTCCCCGGCCCGGTGAACGCGTCCATCCGCTCGGGCTCGCGCAGCTGCATCCAGAAGTAATCGCTGCTGTGGCTGTGGAGCCCGAGGAACACCCCGGTATGGCTGCCGGCCAGCGCGTCGAGGGTCAGCCCGGCGTGCTCGAACGCCTCCCACGCGACCTCGAGCCACAGCCGCTGCTGCGGATCCATGCGCGAGGCCTCGCGCGGCGAAATGCCGAAGACATAGGGATCGAAATCGCCGATGCCGTCGACGAAGCCGCCCCACCGGGTCGCGACCTTGCCCGCCGCGGTGGCGTCCGCATCGTAGAGCGCCGCCGAGTCCCAGCGATCGGCGGGCACTTCGCTGACCGCATCCACGCGGTCGCTGAGCAGGCGCCAGAACGCCTCCGGCGTGTTCGCGCCGCCGGGAAACCGGCAGCTCAGGCCGACGATGGCGATCGGCTCGGCACCGCGCGGGGCGGGCGCCGACTCACCCAGCAGACGCCGCGCGAGCAGCGCGCGTTTTTCCGGCGAGAGCTGGGCCAGCCGCTCCAGCAACGGATCAGACATCCGCCACCCGCGTCCCGCCCAGGAGCGCGCGCCGCGCCGCATCGTCCAGCAACGACGCGCTTCGGGCGTCTTCGTCCGACATCGACTCGAGCGCCCCGAGCAGCTCGTCGAGTTCATCGGTGGGCGCGGTTCCCGCGGCGGCGACGCCATCGAGCGCGATGCCGAGCCGCTCCGCCACCTGCGGTGCGAGCTTGGCCACCGTCGGATAGTTCCAGATCAGGGTCGTCGGAATGCTGAGGCCGGTGTCGGCTTCGAGGCGGTTGCGGAACTCGACCGCGAGGAGCGAATCGAGCCCCATCGCGCGCAGCGGCTTGTCGACATCGATCTGGTCGGCGCCGAGCCTGAGCACGCGCGCGGCGCGGGCCGCGACGAAGCGCTCGACGATGCCGCGGCGTTCCGCCGGGGGTGCGGCGGTCAACACCTCGAGCAGCGCCGGTTCCCCGGCGGCCGGGCGATCCGCGGCCGCCTCGCCGTCGGCCTTGACGAAGTTGGCGAGGAACGTCGAGCGCGCCGCGCCCGACAGGTTCTGCCGCCACGCGTCGGCGGAGAAGCGCATCACCGATCCCTGCACGGCGCCGGACGCGAGAATGCGTTCCAGCGCCTCGCACCCTTCGGCCGGCGTGATCGCGCTCAAGCCCATCGCGCCGAGGCGATCCCCTCTGCCGGCGGCGGCGGCGCTGCCGACGCTCGACCACACGCCCCAGTTGACGCTGACCGCGGCCAGCCCGCGTCCGCGCCGGTAGTGAGCGAGACCGTCGAGGAAGGCGTTGGCGATCGCGTGATTCGCCTGACCGGCGGCGCCGAGGTAGGCGAGCACCGAGGAATACAGCACGAAGTAGTCGACGTCGTCGTCCTTGGTGAGCTGATGGAGCAGCCAGCCGCCGCGCACCTTCGGCGCGAGGACGTTGCGATACTGCTCCGGCGTCATCCGGGCGAGCACCGCGTCGTCCAGCACGCCGGCGGCGTGGATGACGCCGCGGATCGGCCGCATGGTCGCGCGGATCTCGGCGAGCGCGCGCGACAGATCGTCGGCGCGGGAGGCATCGGCCTGCAGCACCGCGACCGTGGCGCCGGCCTGGCGCATCCGCTCGATCGCGGTCAGCGCCGCGGCGGACGGTGCGCGGCGCCCGAGCAGCGCCACCGAGCGGCCGCCGTGTCCGACGATCCACTCCGCGGTGACCAGCCCGAGGCCGGTGAGTCCGCCGGTGACGAGACACGTGCCGGCGGAGAAATCGGGCAGCGTCCGCTCGCGGCCGAGCGCGGCGACCAGATCGTCGAGCCCTTCCAGCGAGCCGAGCGCGGCGCGGACCGCGGCGGGGTTGCTCTTCGCCAGCGCGGCGAGCGCATTGATGTTGTCCCCCGCGGCGAGCGCGTCGATGCCCTTCTTCAGGCGCGCGACGAAACGGCGATCGCGGCGGAACGCCACCTGATCTTCGTCGGGAGCCGCGGCCAGCTCGGCGGCCAGCGCCGCCGGCGCCGCGGCGTCATCGAGATCGATGCGCGTGCAGCGCATCTCCGGGTGCTCGACGGCGATCGCGGATCCCAGGCCCCAGAGGCCGGTGCGCGAAGGAGCCGTCACCTGCGCGCCGCCGGCGGGCTGCGCGCCCGAGGTCACGAGATACAGGCGCGGCGAGACGCCGACACGATCGAGAATCTGAACCAGCCGCACCGCGTTCAGCGTGGCCGCGTCCATCGCGTCGGCGAGCGCGTCCACCGCCGCGGGCGCGTCAGGCGCGTCGAATCCCCAGCCGTAGACGACGGCGTCGCAGTCGCTCAGCTCCGGCAGCAGCAGATCCTCGAGCGCGCGCATCTCTTCGTCATCGGTCGGCAGCCGATCGACGGCATGCAGGCGCCGCGGCGCGGGGACGATGTTGACGCGGTGGCCGCTGGACTCGAGCCGCTGCGCCGCGGCGGCGCATGCGGAGCCGGGATTCGCGAGGACCAGCCAGGTGTGCTGGCGGCCGGCGCGGACGTCCGGCAGCGGCTGCTCGATCCATTCGGTCTCGAACAGATAGCCGTCGGCCTGCTCCGCCGGCGCCCGGCGCTCGAGGTGCTCCGCGTCGAGCCAGCAGCGCTGCTTCTCGAAACAGTAGGGGCCGATCGGCACGACCCGGCCGCGATCCGCGAACACGTGCTGCCACTCGAGATCGTGGCCGTGGGCGAACAGCGCGCCGAGCGACGCCAGCATGCTGGCGCGCTCGTCGGCGTCGTCACGAACGAACGATCCGACCGCGACGCCGGCACGCTTCTCGGCGCGCAGGGATTCCTGGACGGCGGGAACGAGCAGCGGATGCGGGCTCATTTCGACGAACGTGTCGAACCCGTCGGCGCACAACCGTGCCACCGCCGTCGCGAACAGCACCGGCTCGCGCAGGTTGCGCGTCCAGTAGTCGACGCCGAGCTCGGCGCCGTCCGTGAGCGTGCCGGCGACCGTCGAATAGAACGGGACGGACGCGGCGCGCGGCGCGATGCCGTCGATGCCCCGGCGGAGATCGCCGAGGAGGACGTCCATCTGGGGGCTGTGCGAGGCGACGTCGACCTTGACGCGCTTGCAGAACACCCCTTCCGCGGTGAGCCGCGCCATCAGCAGATCGATGGTTTCGGGATCGCCCGAGAGGACGGTCGCGCGCGGCGCGTTGCTGACCGCGACGGATACCCGATCCTCGAGGCCGCGGATCGCCAGCGCCGCCTCGCTCAACGACAGCTCCACCGCCGCCATGGCGCCGCGGCCGCTGGTCGTGCGCATCAGCGCGCTGCGGCAGCAGATCAACCGCGCCGCATCCTCGAGCGAGAGCGCCCCGGCGGCATGCGCCGCCGCGACCTCTCCCATGCTGTGGCCGACGACCGCGTCGGGCGTGACGCCCCACGCGCGCCACAGGTCGGCGAGCGCGACCTGCACCGAGAACAGCACCGGCTGGATCACGTCGATGCGATCGAGACGCGACGCCCCGGGGGACGCGTTCAGCTCGTCGATCACCGACCAGCCGGCGGCGGCGCGGACGGCCGCGTCGCAGCGCTGCAGCGACGCGAGGAACGCCGGTTCCTCCTTCATCAGCCGGCGGCCCATGCCGAGCCACTGCGCGCCCTGGCCGGGGAACACGAAGGCCGTGCGGCCGGGCCCGGCGACCTCGCGCTCGCCGACCGATACGCCGGGCGCGATCTCCCCGCCGGCGAACCGCTCGAGCAGATCGGCGAGCTCCCCGGTACTGCGGGCGACCGCGGCGAGCCGCTGCGGCTGCGCCGCGCGGCGAGCGGCCGCGGTGTAACAGACGTCGCGCAGCATCAGCGCGGGATTCCCCCGCAGCGCGGAGGCGGTCGCGCGCGCGCGATCGGCGAGCGTCCGCGGCGTGTGCGCCGAGAGCAGGAACGGCAGCGCCGCGGCGTCCTCCGTGCGGCAGGTGCCGTTGGCGGCGACCCCTTCGGGAAGCGCGACGGTGTCGGCCGCCGGCGTGAACGCGTCCCAGCGCGGCGCGTGGCCGGCGACGTAGAGACGCGCCGCCGCATCGAGCAGCGCGTCACGCTCGGGCTCGGCACGGCGCATGGTTTCGATCACGCGTCCGCCCGCCGCCGAGGCCGCGAGCGCCTGCTCGATCGCCGGCGCCAGCACCGGATGCGGACCGATCTCGACGAACGTGGCAGGCCCCTCCGCCAGAATGGCGTCGACGGCCTGAGAGAACAGCACGGACTGCCGCAGGTTGCGGACCCAGTAGCTCGCGTCGAAGGCGGTTCCTTCGAGCACGCCGCCGGTGACCGTCGACACCATGGCGGCGCGGCCGCGCGACGGAGTCACCGACGCCGTCACCTCGGCGAGCTCCGCGAGGAGCGGATCCATGTGCGGGCTGTGCGCCGCGACGTCGACGCGGACCCGGCGGCAGAACACGCCGTCCCGCTCGAGATCGGCGAGCAGCGCGCCGAGCGTCTCCGGTTCGCCCGACACGAGCGTCGATTTCGGACTGTTGAACGCGACCACCCAGAGCTGATCGCCGCGCCCTTCGAGCGCGGTCCGTGTCGCCTCGGCGGAGAGTCCGACGACGGCAAGCGCGCCCTTCCCCGCTGTCTTCGCGAGCAGCCGGCTGCGGTGGCAGATGACCTTGACCGCGTCCTCGAGCGAGAGCACGCCGGCGATGTGCGCGGCGGCAACCTCGCCCATGCTGTGGCCGATGACGACGTCGGGCTGGAGCCCCCACGAGCGCAGCACGTCCGCGATGCCGACCTGGATCGCGAAGATGGCCGCCTGCGCGACGGCGACGTCGCCGAGGCGCGACGTCTTCTCGCCGGCGAGGATCTCGTCCAGGATCGACCAGCCGCCCTCGCGCTGAATCAACGGCTCGCACCGCTCGATCGCGGCGCGGAACGCCGGCTCGGCGTGCAGCAGTTCGCGCCCCATCCCGGTCCACTGTCCGCCGTGCGGGGAGCAGACCCACACGCGGCGGCCCGCCGGAACGGCGCTCGCCGGCGAGACGCCGGGGGCCGTCTGGCCGGAGGCCAGCAGCGAGAGCTGCGGTGCGAGATCGCGGGGCGCGCGCACGAGCACCGCGCCGCGGTGCGGCCCGCCGCTCAACTGTTCCCACGCGGTGCGGCTCCATGCGATCGGATCGGCGGCGTCACCTTCCGCCTGCGCCGCCGCGGCAAACGTGGCCGCCGCCTCGCGCAGCCGCTCGGGCGAATCCGCGGACAAGGGCACCACGACGCTGTCGGCGCCGCGCCACTGCTCGAGGACGACATGGCAGTTCGTGCCGCCGAAGCCGAACGAACTGACCCCCGCGATGACGGCGCGCTCGCGGACCGGCAGCGGCGACGTCTGCGCCTGCACCGCCAGGCGCAGAGCGGAGAAATCGATGTGCGGATTCGGCGTCTCGAAGTGCAGGTTGCCGGGAATCACGCCGCGGCGCAGCGACAGCGCCAGCTTGATCAGGCCGGCGATCCCCGCGGCCGCCTCGAGATGGCCGATGTTGCTCTTGAGCGAGCCGACCCGGAGCGGACGATCGTCGGGGCGGCCGGCGCCGAGCACGCGGCCGAGCGCCCCCGCTTCGATCGGATCGCCGAGCAGCGTGCCGGTGCCGTGCGTCTCGACGTAATCGACGTCGGCCGGCTGCACGCCGGCGCGCGCGCAGGCGATGCGCAGCATCTGCTCCTGCGCCTGCGGATTGGGCGCCGTCAGACCGTTGCTGAAACCGTCGTTGTTCACCCCTTCGCCGCGGATCAGGCAGTAGATCGGATCGCCGTCCTTCAGCGCGCGCGAGAGCGGCTTCAACACGACGATCCCGGCGCCCTCCGAACGGACGTAGCCGTTGGCCCGGGCGTCGAACGCCTTCGAGCGGCCGTCCGGCGCCATGCCGCCGAACTTCGACATCGCCACCGTGCTGTCGGGGGCCAGCACCAGGTTCACGCCGCCGGCGAGCGCCAGCGTCGCCTCGCCGGTGCGCAGCGCCTGGCAGGCGGTGTGGACCGCCACCAGCGACGACGAGCACGCGGTGTTGATCGCGACGCTCGGGCCCTGCAGACCGAAGGTGTACGAGACCCGCGCCGCGATGATGCTCGTGTCCTGCCCGGTCGCGGTGTGCTGCGTGATTGCCGACGGCGTCCCGGCGATGAGCCGCGCGTAGTCGCTCCACATCGCGCCGATGTAGACGCCGGTCGAGGAATCCTTGAGCGACGCCGGGCGGATGCCCGCGTCCTCGAGGGCGCGCCAGGCGAGCTCGAGCACGATCCGCTGCTGCGGATCCATGTGCTCGGCTTCACGCGGCGAGATGCCGAAGAACTGCGGGTCGAACCGGTCGACGTCCGAGAGGAACCCGCCCCAGCGGGTGCTCATCTTGCCCGGCACCGCCGGATCGGCGCTGAACATCTCGCCGATGTTCCACCGGTCCGCGGGCACTTCCGAGATCGCATCGGTGCCGTCGAGCAGCAGGCGCCAGAACGCGTCGGTATCGGGTGCGCCGGGGAAGCGGCAGGCCAGGCCGACGATGGCGATGGGTTCGCCGCTGATCCCGGATGGGGCAACGGCCACGGTGGAACCGCCGTCCGCGGACGCCGTCAGATGGCGCGCCACCGCGGCGATCGAGGGATGGTCCCAGAGCAGCGTGCGCGGCAGCGGCTGTTCCAGAAACGCCGACAGCTCCGCGGTGATGCCCGCCGCCTTCATCGAATCGATGCCGTAGCGGCTGAACCGCTCGGTCAGATCGATCCGGCGGCCGTCGATGCCGACGCGCGACGCGACCGCGGCGACCAGCCAGTCGCGAATCGCGGCGGCGCGCGACGCGGCGTCCTGCCCGAGTCGAGAGTCGCTCATACCTGCACCGCCACCTTGGCGCCGCTCGCCGGCGCCGCCGCTTTCGCCTGGACCCAGTGATCGAGGCTGCGGCCGATCGTCGCCGCCGTCTTGGCGATGTCGGGCGCGAAGCGCTCGGTGAGCCGGCGCCGCGTGTCGGGGTGCATCCGCTCCTTGCGATATCCCCCGAGCAGCGCGTTGATGCCGAGCGCGATCGGATAGTGCGTCTTGTCACGGCGCCGCACCGGGCCGCGCGGATACAGCGGGTGCGCGTTCCAGCGCCGGCTCACGAACGCCTGGAACTTCACCGACAGCGGGAAGCGGCTCTCGTTGCGCGCGTCGAGATCCGGCTCGAACGACGGATCCACGCCGAGGAACCGGTAGATCCCCTGCACCGTGCCGAGCAGATCCGACTTCAGATCGTCGAACAGGACGATGTGCACCTGGTTCCGCGGAAAGGCGTCGAGATAGCGCGCGACCTGCTCGGCATAGAGGCCCGAGTGGTAGTAGAGAAACGCGTGATAGAGCAGCTGCCATTCGCGGATGAAGCGGGGGTTGCCCAGCCGCTCCGCCTCGCGCGCCAGCCCCTTCTCGAACGTGGGCGCGTCCTCGAACCCCCAGCCGCAGATGTAGCGGTACAGCGAGTGCGCGCGCGCCACCGGGTTGCGCAGGATGATCAGAATCCTGGCGTGCGGATAGCGCTCGCGGATCCGGCCGGCGCTCTCCGGCGCCACGAGATAGTTCGTCGATCCGTCGCCGATCACCGGCCGGCCGGCCCCCTTCTCGAACAGCGAGAGGTACGAATCCAGGTCGCGGCACTCCGCCGCCCACGGCGGAACCAGGTCGCAGAAGAACGACGGCTCCTTGCCGACCACGGTCGGGGGCATGTAGATCTGCGGGTGCGCGCGCAGGTAGTCGTACATCGACGTCGTGCCGGCGCGCGCCGCGCCGACCATGAAGAAATTGGGCTCGACTCGCTGACTCATCGCATCACCTCGGCGCCGCGCGAACGGCGGACGCGCACGTCCGATCCGGCGGCGCGCCGCTGACGGACCGGCAGGTGCGCCGGAAGGCTCACGGCGACCCGCGGCAGCCGCGACAGCGCCGCCATCGTCACCACCGCGTCGTCTTCGCCGTACCGCGCGGTCTCGATGCACGTGGCGCCCCCCGCGGTCTCGCGCCGCACGATCGGCAGCAGCATCGGGTGCGGACCGATCTCGACGAACGTGCGGAACCCTTCCGCGTAGAGACGGGCGAGCGCGTCGCGAAACCGGATCGGCGCGCGGACCCGCGCGCCCCAGTACGACGGATCGTTCAGCCGGCGCCGGGACAGCCAGGTCGCGCTCACGCTCGAGAGCAGCGGCGTGGCCGGCTCCTCGAAAGACGGCAGCGCGGCGTCGCGCTCGAGCGCCGGCAGCACCGCGTCCATCCGGCTCGAATGGAACGCGCAGGCGGCGCGGATGCGGCGCCCGCGGATGTGCCGGCGGCCGGCGGCGATCAGCAGCGCGTCGAGCGCCGCCGAGGATCCGGACACCACCGTCTGGTCGGCCGCGTTCGCCGCCGCAATCTCCACGCGCGTCACGCCGGCCAGCAGGCCCCGCGTCTCGGCTTCGCCGGCGAAGAGCACCGCCATCCCCCCGCCGCGAAGGCGATCCATCTGGCGGGCGCGATTCAGGACGAGCGCCATCATCTCCTCGACGGGCGCCGCGCCCGCAACACAGGCCGCGGCATCCTCGCCGAGGCTGTAGCCCAGGACCGCCGCCGGGCGCACGCCCCACGCGATCCACGCCGAGGCGAGCGCGTACTCGAAGGCGAACACCGCAGGCTGCACGTACGAGGGACGGCCCGTCCGGAGCCGCCGGCCGAACGGCCGATCGCGCCGCGGCAGCAGCGGCGCCCCGGTCAGTTCGCGGTAAATCGCATCACAGCGATCCAGCTCCGCGCGGAAGACGCGCGACAGCCCGTACAGTCCCCGCCCCATCTCCGGGTACTCGGCGCCGAGCCCCGAAAACAGGAACACCGGCCGGGCAGCCGGCGACACCGCACCGAGCCGGCGCACGGGGCGCCGGCCGCGCGGGCCGAGCGAGGCGGACGAGGGCAGCAGCCCTGGCTTCATCTCCACAGAACGAAAGGGTTAGGAGCGAAGGACGGAATATCAAATCCCACGCCACCCCCCTGCCCCTTTTGGCGGGAGAGAGACGCGGGTTCAACGACAAAAGTCTGCTTTTTGAAGGACTTTATTCTGCCTGCTCTTAAGAGAGACGAAGAGGGCGCCGGAAAGTGTCCGGGTTCGGACACCTCGCCGCGCCCCGGAGGGGCTCAGGCGCCGGCGCTCTCCATCTGCTTTCGCAGGCTCAGAGGGCGCATGTCAGTCCAGACCTCGTTGATGTACGCGAGGCAGTCCGCCTTCGGGCCGCTCTTGCCGACCGCCGTCCAGCCGAGCGGAAGCTCACGGTCGGCTGGCCAGATCGAATACTGCTCTTCGTGGTTCTTCACGACCTGGTACGTGGTCGTGTCGTCGCGTTCCTCTGCCATGGACATCCTCCGTCTGAATTCGTGCCGGCATTTCCGGAAGCGCATGCCAGCGGACCGTGACTCCGGGCGCCGCCACCGCGACCGCCGCCTGCACGTCGGGCGCGGGTTCGAGCGCATCCATGCTCCACTCCGCCGCCGCCGCGGCACTGCCGCCAATCGCCAGCAGCCGCGCCGGGCCGTCCGGCCCGAGCGACACGTCGAAGTTCTCGAGCGGATACGACAAGCCGTCGCCGAGCGCCTTGATGAACGCTTCCTTCCGCGTCCAGCCCTTGAAGAACCCGCGGCAGCGCTCCGCGGGGGGCAGCGTGTCGAACGCGCGCTGCTCCGCGGGGGAGAAGCACTGCCGCACCAGCTCCGCCATGTCGTCGGTCGCGCGCACCCGCTCGACATCCACGCCGATCGCCGCGCCCCGGGTGACGCCCACCAGGCAGAACCCCTCGGTGTGCGAGAGATTGAACTGCAGGCCCGGCGGCGCATCCACGAGATACGGCTTGCCGCGCAGCCCCTGCCTGAACCGGAGCTGCGCCGGATTCTGGTGGCACACCATGCCGAGCACGCGCCGCAGGATGCCGTGCGACATCACGAACGTCCGGCGATCCCGATCGAATGCGAACCGCGCCGCACGCACCCGCTCGGCGGGCGACAGCAGCGCGTACATCCGCCGCACCGTCTGCGGTCCCGCATGCAGCGGGACGATGCACGCGTGGGCGACGCCTTCCTCGAGGACGACGGGGCGGCGGCGATCCGTCATTCGCCTCAGCCCGCCACGACCGCCGCCGGCGCCGCCGACAGATCGTCGACCAGCGCGGCGATCACCTCGTCGCGGCCGGTCTGCATGAAGAAGTGGTTGCCGGGGATCACGCGCACGCGGAAGCGCCCGGTCGTCTGCTCGCGCCAGCCGGCGATCTCGTGGCTCCGCACGTAGCCGTCCTGGTCGCCGCCGAACGCCGAGATCGGCATCTCGAGCGGCGGCTCGGCGCGATACTGATACGTCTCGAACGCCGTGAAGTCGGCGCGCAGGCACGGCAGCATCAGCTCGAGCAGCTCGCGGTTGTCGAGCACCGCCTGCGGGATCCCGTCGTAGCGCTTCCGCACCTCGGCGACGAACGCGTCGTCGGAGAGATGCGCGATCGGCGAGTGCGGGTTCGGCATCTGCGGCCCGCGGTGCGCGCCAACGAACAGCTGGCGCGGCATCGGGTGGCCGGCGGCCCGCAGGCGCCGCGCGACCTCGAACGACAGCAGCGCGCCGAGGCTGTGGCCGTAGAACACGAACGGCGGCTGCAGGTGCGGGACGATGGCGCGGGCGACGCGGTCGGCAATCTCCGGAATGCTGGTCAACGCCGGCTCGCGCCAGCGCCCTTCGCGTCCGGGCAGCTGAATGAGCCTGGCCTCGACATGCGACGGCAGCGCCGTCAGCCACGGCCGGTAAATCGACGGACCGACGCCGGCATACGGAAAACAGAACAGGCGGAGCGAGGCCTGCGGATTGGGCCGCGGCATCAACACCCACGGAGCCGGTACGGCGGCCGCACCACTGGACGGAACCTGCACGCGAGAATCCCCCTTCGGCATCAGATGAGGCGGGTATTTCAAGAGCTACGCCACGGAACCGCCCCCGAACGCGGACGAAACCGCCGCGCCTTCGGGCGCTCGACGACTTTAATCCGCCGAAAGGGAGACTTTAGTCACCCAGACTACTACCGGTACGGCGCGTAATAGTGCATGCCGTAGGCGGAAACGATTTCGTGCTCGGGGACCTTGTTCAGAACCACCCCGAAGATGCGATCCGCCCCGATCGACTCGACCGTCCGCTGCACCAGATCGTAGCGGGCCCGGCCCGCCTCGACGACGAGCAGCACCGCGTCCGACAGCGTGCTGAGGAGCCCGACGTCGGGGAGCATCCCGACGGGAGGGGTGTCGACGATCACCCAGTCGAACGCGGACGTCGCGCTCGCGACCAGCCGCTGCATCGCGTCGGATGCCAGCACGGAGATCGGATCGCGCACCGGCTTGCCGGCGGGCAGCAGCGCGAGACGCGGCGCCACTTCCTGCACCGAAACCGGCCTGCCCTCGCGCACCGCGTCGAGCGCGCCGCGGATGCCGTCGTTCGACGGCGTGCCGAACAGGCGGTGCAGGTTGGGCCGCCGCAAGTCCGCGTCGATCATCAGGACCTGCCGCATGTACGAGCGCGTGAGCGTCAATGCGAGGTTCGCGGCGAGCAGCGTCTTGCCTTCGCCGCTCACCGAACTGGTCACGGCGATGACCTTGAGCTCGCGTCCGGTGCGCGCCTGGTGCAGGCTGGCGGCGAGGCTGCGCAGCTGATCGAGCACCGGATCCGACTCGTCGATCACGTTGATCAGGCGCTGCATGTCGAGCGGACCCGACGTCTTGGTCTCGCGCGGGACGATCCGCGAGAACTCGACCAACGCACCGGGCTCGCCTGCCGGCCGCAGCCCGTGTTCCTCGACGGTAACGATCGCGGAGGGACGCGGCGCCGGCGTGATCAGCGCGGAGGGCGGAACAGCGGCAGGCGCCGGAACGGCGGCGACCGGATCTGGCGCCGGTTCGACCGCGGGCGCCGCGGCGGCCGCGCTCGGCGCCTCAGGCTCGGGCGCCAGCGACGCGCCGGACGCGGGAGCGGGGTCCGCAGCCATCACCGAATCGACGACGGCGACGTCCGCGTTGGACGCCTCGGCCGGATCCGCAGGCGGCACGTAGCGAAAAGGCTTCTCGAACAGTGCCATCGTCTTATCCGTTCCACCGCAGGGCCGCGAGCCCGACACAGAGCACGATGGCGGCAAATGACCAGAGCAGCCGGCGGCGGCGCAGCTGGCGCCGTTCCGGTGCGGTCACGATTTTCGGGACCAGTCCGACGACCGGCAGGTTCAGCGCGGCGAGCACTTCCTCTTCCGCGCGGATCGTCCGGTCCGTCAGCTCGCGGAGCAGGAGCAGGCCGAGGCCGAGACCGGCGCCCAGTCCGACGCCGATCAAGCCGATGGCGCGGCGGTTCGGGCTCACCGGCCTGGTCGGGCGCTTGGGCGTGTCGAGCACCTGCACCTGTTCGCCGACCGCCTGGCGATCGACGTTCGCGGCGATCCGCGATTCCTCGCGCTTGGCGAGCAGGCCGGAGTAGACGCCGTTCAGGGTGTTGTAGTCGCGCGTGAGCCGCATCCATTCGGCCTCGCGCTCCGGCACCAGGTCGACGCGGGTGCGATACACCGCCATCGCCTCGCGCAGCCGCTTCGACGTCGATTCCCGGGCGCTGATCTGCGCGTCCAGCGTCTTGAGCTCAGTCCGGAGCTGGGTGACGCGCGACGCCGAATCGCCGGCTGGCGCGGCCGGGTCACCCTGGGCCGCGGCGATCGCGACCTTCTCGGCCTGGACGATGAAGCGATCCAGCGCCACCATGTCGGGGTGCTCGGCGGTGAGCCGGCGCGCCAAACGGGCGCGCAGCGCCCGCGCCTGGCGCAGCTGCTGTGACGGCGGCCCCGGCGGCAGCGTCGCGGTCGGATCGCCGGCCGGCGGATCCGGGATCTCGGGGTCGAGCGCATCACCCGTCACCAACGCGGGTTTGGCAGTGGCGGCGTCGAGCTGACGGTTCAGATCGTCGCGGCGGGCGCGGTCCTTCGCCAGCGCGTCCTCGTTGCTCTGCAGCTCCGTGCTCGCCCCCTGCATCAGCTTCAGGTTGGCGTCGACCTGTGTCGGCAGCTGACCCGCGTAGCGGCGGCGGAACTCGGCGACTTTCTGCTCGTGCTCTTCGAGGCGCTTGCGCGCGTTCTCGAGCTCGGTCTCGAGGAACTGTCCCTGGTTGTCGGTCAGCGTCGCGCGCTGCTTCGCCGTCTCCTCGACCATCTGCGCCGTGAGGCGCCCGGCCACCTTCTCGACGCGCTGCTTGCTGTAGCCGAAGTACCCGACCGTGAAGACATCGGCGCTCACCAGATTGACGCGGACGCTGGAGCGCAGCCAGCTGAGCATCACGTCCTCGGGGACGCGATGACGCATCAGCGGGTAGATGTCGAACTCCTGAACGAGCGCCTTCAGCCGATCGTTGGTGAGGATTTGCGCGCGCGCGGTGGCCACGCGTTCCGGGATGCCGACCGTCGCCGCCCCCTTGACGTAGGCCTCCGACACGCGCGGCGGCACGATGCGCACGACGCCCTGCGCGTAATACACGTCGGGCAGCGCCTTCGCGACGACGATGGCGATGGTGCCGAAGATCACCAGCGGCGCGACCAGCATCCACCACGATCGCCGCAGCGATCGCACCGCGTACTGGACGTTGTAACGGCGGCCTGGAACCATAACTTACCTGTAGACCGGCACCGACAGCGTCACGCCGGCGCGCGTCCCGAACCGCTCGAGCGACGCCGGGATCCCCTGCAGGAGACCGAGCCGCCGCTGAAAATCGTGCTCCGCGTAGTACGCCTCGACGTAGGCCGAGAGCATCGACACCACCGGCACGCGCAGCCGGGTCGTCGCGGCGAGGGTGTCGAACGTGTTCTCCAGCTCGTCGAACGTGAAGCGGCTGTGCGAGTACGCCAGCCGGCCCGAGAGCGCCACGCCGCGCCCGAGATCGCCGGAGAACGATCCGGCGATCGTGTCGGAGAAGGTGAAGAACGGCGCGACGAATCCTTCGAGGACCTGCTGCGCGCGGAGATAGGTGAGGCCGCCGATCCACGTGCGCGCGAAGCGCCGGTAGATCCGCCCGTTGCCGGTGAGATACGCGCGGGTGAAGCGTCCGTCGTCAATCAGCGCCGTGCCGACGTTGAAGCCCACGGTGGTATGACGCCAGGCCGACAGCGGTCGGTTGTAGCCCAGGCCGAGCCCGATGTTGTGGCTCGCGAGCCGCCCGTAGCCGGAATGGCGGTACTCGTACGCCGTCAGTCCGTAGCTGGCGACGAACGACGCGTACCGGCTGAAGCGATGCCGGTAGCCGCCGCGCGGCGCGTGCGCGAGCAGATCGGGCGCCCGTTCCGCATAGTCGACGTAGTGCAGGCGGTACGAGGTGAACAGCGACCCGTCGCGTCCCACGCGACGGCCGATCGACGCCGCGCTGGCGTAGCCCGTCGTCGACAGCCGCGTCACGCGCTGATCGACCCGCGGGTCGACGCTGCTGTCGGCGTCGGGACTCACTTCCGTCTCGGCTTCCGGCCCGTCGGCGGTCTCGGTCGAGACCGCGCCGACGACATAGTACGGGGAATAGAAGACGGTCTGCCGCAGCGCGAACGAGCCGTAGCGCCCGACCGATCCGCTGAAGGTCGCGCCGCCGGAGAAGCTGAACGGCGTGCGCTCGCCGCCGGCACGCGAGTAATACGACGTGGTGCCGGACGCGTAGCTGCCGAATCTGGTGCGGCGCCCCTGATGCGCGAGCCGGCCGCGCAGCACGAGGTTGCCGAAGCCCGTTTCGCTGCGGCTCGTCCCGAGCGCGCCGTCGTCGAGCGACGTGGTCGCGACGTCGCGGCCGCCGGCGAGGAACGAGACGAAGTCGACCTGCGTGACGCTCTTCGCCGGATCGCCGCTCCCGAAGAGCCCCGGGAACGGACGGGTGGGGATGACCTGCGCGGACGCCGGCGCGGCGGCCGCGGCGCAGATCAGAGCCGCACCCGCGAGCACGGCGAGCTGGCGTCTCACGGGACCACGACCGTGTCGCCGGGCTTCAGGTCGATGTTCTGGTGCAGGTTCTTCTTCTTCATCACGTCTTTGTAGTTGAAGGAGAAGCTGACCATCTGCCCGGGCTCGCGGCGGATGATGACGATCTCGTCGCCTTTCGCGTACTCGAGCAGGCCGCCGGCGGTGGCGATCAACTGGAGCACGGTCATGGTCTGGTAGAGAGGGTACTGTCCCGGCTTCGCCACCATGCCGGTGACGAAGACGCGGCGGCTGTTCACCTGCCGGACGACCACCGTCGCGGTGGGATCCTTCACGAACTGGCGCGCCGCTTCCACCAGCTGGTTGCGCAGCTGCTCGGGAGTGAGGCCGGCCGCGGGGATCTCGTTGAGCAGCGGCAGCGTGATGCGCCCGTCGGGGAGCACGGCGACGTCGCCCGACAGTTCCTTCTCGCGCCAGAACACGACGCCGAGCACGTCGCCCGGACCGATGACGTAGTGCTCGGGCACCTCGACGCCGGCGACGACGTTCGGCGGGGGGGCCGCCGGATCCGCCGGCCGCGGCGCCGGCGCCTGCGCGAAGGAGACAACGCCGCAGGCCAGCATGGCCGCGAGCAGCCAGGCCCGAATGTGCAGTGACTTCATGGGAGTGCCTTGCTTGTTACTGACGGTAATCCTTGAACGGAAGCTGGCAGTCGTGCTTCCGCAGGAAGTTGAGGAAGCGCTTGTACTCGCTCTCGTCCATGTTGAACATCCGCGCGACGATCTTGTAGTTGCCGCGCGACTGCTCCAGCCCCTTGCGGACGACGTCGCGGACCTGGCTCTTGGTGATCTCGCGCTGCATGTAGCGCGGGTAGACCACGGTCCAGAACGATTCGCGATCGTCGACGATCTTCTTGAAGAGATCGTCCGAGACGGTGCGGCGGCGCTCGCGCTTCGGCCGCAGCGAGATGCCGTTGTGCGCGCGAATCTCGAGCGGCAGGTCGTCGGGCTGCACCGTCTCGTTGCGTCCGGTGACGACGAGACGCTCCACGACGTTCTCGAGCTCGCGGACGTTGCCGGGCCACGGATAGTTGAGCAGCAGATCCTCGGCCTCCGGCGACATCCGCCGGACGACGTACTTGCCGTTGTTGCTGAAGCGGTTGAGGAAGTGCTCGATCAGCTGCGGAATGTCTTCGCGGCGCTCGGAGAGCGACGGCACCACGAGCTGGACGACGTTCAAGCGGTAGAAGAGATCCTCGCGGAACTGGCCGTGCGCCACCATCTCGCGCAGGTTGCGGTTCGTCGCGGCGATGACGCGGACGTTGACGCGCGTCGAGTTCCGATCCGAGCCGACCTTCTGCAGTTCGCCGGTCTCGAGAAAGCGCAGCAGCAGCCCCTGCATGCGCAGCGTCATCTCGCCGATTTCGTCGAGGAAGACGGTGCCGGTGTCGGCCATTTCGAGCTTGCCGGGGCGATCGCGGTAGGCGCCGGTGAAGCTGCCCTTGGTGTGGCCGAACAGCTCGGACTCGAGCAGGGTCTCGGGCATGCCGGCGCAGTTGACCGCCAGGAACGGCCGGTGCGCCCGCGCGCTCAGGGTGTGGACGGCCTGGGCGACCAGCTCCTTGCCGACGCCGCTGTCCCCGGTGATCAGGACCTTGGCGTCGGACGACGCGACCTGCTCGATCTCGAGCTTCAGATCCCGCATCGCGGGACTGTCGCCGATCAAGTGAGTTGGGGCCTGCCTGACGCTTGTGCTCATCGTCTTGATGCCGTCAAACGGGTTGCCGACGTTCCTCTATGCGTACGGCTCCGGCGCCGCCAGCTTCAGAAAGTGATTGAGGGCCTGGCTCGCGTCCGGGCTCATGTCCTTGAACGCCACGCTGACGCTCGTCTTCCGTGCATCGACCGCCGCCGGATGGGCGCGGCAGACCTGCACGCGGGTTTCGAAGGGGCGCGCCGCGAGCATGGTCCGCAGCGTGCCGTAGTTCTCGGGCGCGACCGGGACGGACGACTCGAGCATCGCGCCGCCGCCGCTGATCTCGCGCATCAGGAGCGGCAGCCGCACCTGCAGGCGGAGATAGCACTGCTGCGTCACCACGCGCCGGCTCTGGCGCTTGTCGCGAGGTCCTCCGCTGTCGCTGATGGTCATAGCTCCTCGACCTGCCCGTCGACCGATTGCGCGAGCATGCGCTCGATCCCGTAGATCGCCGCCCGCGACAACTCCAGGAACTCCACTCCCACCACGAAGACCCGCTCGGATCCCTCCGCCGGGCCGACGTGGCGGACGCAGAACCGCACGTCGCTCTCGTCGGTGCCCAGCACCAGCCGCGCGGTGTGCACGGACTGGAGCGGGAGCGGCGCCGGGGCGTACACGAGCGCGCCCCCGAGGCCGATGTTGGCGATCTGCAGCTGTTGCGTGCTGTCGAACGTCGCCAGCAGATCCCCGTGAATGTCGTACCGCACATCGCGGCGCCGGTCGCCCAAACTTCTCCTCACAAACGTCCCGCCGATACCGCGCGGTCGGTCCCCAGGCAAAGGGCGGCCGCACGGCGAAGATGTGATTTCGATTAAGGAAACCGGCTCCGCGGAGGCCTGCCGCGGGTCCGAGGGTGGTTGTGCAAAGGCACGGCCAGCCCGGGTAGACGTTAGTCCGCTTCTGGGATGTCGAATTTGTCGTCAAGGGGCCGAAGAGAAGGACTTAGCGGCGGTGACCGGTTGTGGGACGGATGGCGGGAGCCCCTTTGTCCGCCGGCGAGCCGAAAAAGGCAGACAAAAGTCTGCCTCAAGAGAGACTTTCGTAATCGGCGGGTCGCAAGGGTCGGCGCCACTCCGCGGGCTATTATCGGTCAATGCACTATAGGACATTTGGCCGGACCGGGTGGGAGGTCTCCGAAATCGGCTACGGCATGTGGGGCATGGCCGGCTGGACCGGGTCGGACGACGAAGAATCCGCCGGCTCGCTCGACCGCGCCGTCGCCCTCGGCTGCAACTTCTTCGACACCGCCTGGGCCTACGGCGACGGCCGCAGCGAGCAGCTGCTGGGCGGGCTCCTCAAGCGCCACCCGAAGACCCGCCTCTACACCGCCACCAAGATTCCGCCGAAGAACCGCACCTGGCCGGCGCGGCCCGAATATCCGCTGCGCGACGTCTTCCCCGCCGACTACATCCGCGAGTACACCGAGAAGAGCCTGCGCAACCTGGATCTCGAGACCGTCGACCTGCAGCAGTTTCACGTGTGGAGCGACACGTGGGCCGAAGACGACGAGTGGCAGCGCGCGGTCGACGATCTGAAACGCGAAGGACTGGTCCGCGCCATCGGGATCAGCATCAACCGCTGGCAGCCCGCCAACGTTCTGAAGGCGCTCGCGACGGATCTCATCGACGCCGTCCAGGTCGTCTACAACGTCTTCGACCAGGCGCCGGAAGACGAACTGTTTCCCGAGTGCCAGCGCCGCGACATCGCCGTGATCGCGCGGGTGCCGTTCGACGAGGGGAGCCTCACCGACACGCTGACGCCCGGCTCGACCTGGCCCGCCGGCGACTTCCGCAACATCTATTTCCAGCAGCCGAACCTGCGCAACACGCTCGAGCGCGTTGCCGCGCTCCGCGCGGCGGTTCCCGCCGGCATGTCGATGCCGGAGCTGGCGCTGCGGCACATCCTTCAGCATCCGGCGGTCTCGACGGTGATCCCCGGCATGCGCAAGTTGAAGCACGTCGAAGCGAACCTCGCCGCCAGCGACGGCCGGCCGCTCGACGGCCCCGTCATGGACGAGCTCCGGCGGCACCGCTGGGATCGGTGGATCGATATTCCTTAGGAGAGTCGCTTCGCTCCCTGTCGGGCAGGGGGCTAAGGGCTGGGGGCAGGGGGGCAACGGGCGGGGGGCTCGGGGCTGGGAAGAGAGTCGCTGCGCTCGCTGTCGGGCAGGGGGCTAAGGGCTGGGAAGAGAGTCGCTGCGCTCCCTGTCGGGCAGGGGGGCAAGTCGCTTCGCTCCCTATCGGGCAGGGGGCTAAGGGCTGAGAAGAGAGTCGCGGCGCTCCCTGTCGGGCGGGGGCGTCGCGGCGCTCCCGGTCGGGCTCAGGGTTGCGGTCGTCCGGCCCGACGGCGAGCGCAGCGAGTCCCTTCGCGGCCCATAGTCCCCTGCCCGACAGGGAGCGAAGCGACTCACCAGAGTGTTATACTGAAGTTTTCCCGGAGCACCCAAGGAGCGCACTGTGAAGGAAGCCATTCACCCGAAGTACTACGACATCGAGGCGCGGTGTGCCTGCGGGGCCACGTGGAAGACCAGGTCCACCAAGCCTGAGCTCCACTTGGAGATCTGCAACAACTGTCATCCGTTCTTCACCGGACGGCAGAAGCTGATTGACACCGAAGGACGCGTGGAGCGGTTCACGAAGCGCTTCGGCGCGCAGACCTCGGAGACCCGCAAGGCCGCCGCGAAGACCGCCAAGACGGCGAAGACCGCCGCCGCGAAGAAGGCCGCTGCGCGCTGACGGCGCGCAACCTCCGGCTCTCTCGAACGCCACGGGCTCACCGGAGACCGTGGCGTTCTTTTTTTCCGCCCTCGCCGGCGCCGCTCAGATCCGCGCGGCGATCAGGCCGGCGGCGAGGAAGACCAGGGTGAGCGCCAGCGTCACCCCCCCGATGAAGACCGCCTGGACCGCGGGCGAGCGCCCCTTCAGGTAGGTGTAGCGCATCGACACCACGAGCCCGACGAAGAACGGCATCATGCCGATCGAGTCGACGACCGGGTGCTCCCCGACGCTCAGGCGAAGCGGGAGCCACGCCGCCGTGAGGGCCAGGGTGACGACAACCATCGACAGCCCCGCCTTCCACGCGTCCTCCTTCGACACGCCGGGCCCGTAGGCCCCCGCGCAGTCGAACCGCAGAATCCTGTTCAGCATCGTCGTCTCGTCCTTTCCCGAAGCGGCGGCGGAGGCCGCCGCGAGCGTCTGCGCCGGGTGCAGCCACACGTCGATCGCGCCGGCGGCGAGATCGATGGCGAGACGAACGGAGAACCGCCGTCCGGCGAGCAGTTCCGCGACTTCGGCGCCGTAGCGGCGGCGCCAGCGGCGCGGGTAGAGCGCCAGCAGCCAGGTCACGCGCCGGCCAGCCGCCTCTGGCCCACGCGAGCCACTGCCTGCAGGCTGGCGAGACGCGCGCGCAGCGCCCGCTCCCCCAGTGCCGTCAACTTGTAGGGCTGCCGCCGGTCTTCAGTGTCGAGGCGCGCGATCAAGCCGCGCCCCTCGAGCCGCGTGACCGCGCCGTAGAGCGTCCCCGGCCCGAAGCGCACGCCCGACACCCGCTCGATGTCGTCGGTCATGGCATAGCCATGCTTCGGCCCGTCCGCCAGGCTGATGAGAATCATGAGCGCCGGCTCCGCAAACCGGCCGAAGTCGTCGAGCGCGTCCGTGTCCCTGGCCATCTACTCCGTCCTGCGTAATACGTACAACGTAGTATTACGCGAAACGTAGCAACTGTCAAACGCCGGCGTTGGAAGTTCGCCGCCTTGGGAGTCGGGAGTTATTTGGTCTTGGGAATTGGGAAATGGACCGGCGCCGTCAGTCGAGCAGCGGCGCGCTAAAAGTGGAGAGCTTGCGTTCGAGGCGGGCGAGACGCCGGCGCGTCGTGTCGGTCTTGACGCGCGCGGCGGCGCCGTCCGCCTCGTCGAGCAGCTGCAGCGCGAGCTCGCGCGCGCCGGCGTAGTCGCGCTCGCGGTGCTCGTGGTGAATCGCCAGCGCCTCGACCGCCACCTGCCGAAGCGGCGCCAGCAGCGCGCTCCGCCGTCCGCTCCTCCCCTGCTTCACGTCCAGCAGGCGGCGCCAGCAGTCCGCCGCCTCCGCAAAACGCCGGTCGCGGCGCAGCCGGATGGCCAGGCGGTAGATGGCTTCGGCGACGACGTCGACGTGCGCGCCCGGCGCGGCGGCGGCGCGGCGATACGCGTCGATCGCGCGGTCGGTGCAGCCGGCGCGCTCGTACACCTTGCCGAGCGCCAGCGTCTCGGCCGCATCGCGGCACAGCGGCGTGCCGGCTTCGACCAGCTGCACCGCGTGCGCGGTGACGGCTGCAAGCGAAATCAGATCGAGCCGGTTGTGCTCGAGCACCGCCTCGAGCGGACGCACGTCTCCCGTCCGCAGGAAGCGGAAGTAGCGCCCGGGGATCTCGAGCCCGGGCACGTCGCCGACGCGGCGCACCCCGCACAGCACCCGCTCGAGCGTCGACAGCCGGCAGCCGCCGTCGTCGCCGCCGCTCAACCGATCGGTGAAGCCGTCGGCGCCGTCGCGCGAGCGCCACAGGCGCCGGGCCGGATGCAGCATGTCGAAGTGACGGACCGATTCGAGCGGCATCCGCATGCGGTGGAACATCCACCGCGTCTCCATCACCGGCACGTCGAACGTCTTGCCGTTATAGGTCACGAGCAGCGACGTGCCGTCGAAGCAGCTCGCCACGGCGTCGAGCAGCGCCCGCTCCGCCGCATAGCTGGTGAGCAGGAACTGGCGGACCTGGAACGCGCCCATGTCGAACCAGCCGCAGCCGACGAGAAACGCGACCGTGCCGGCGCCGCCGCTCAAGCCGGTCGTCTCGAGGTCGACGAAGACGGTCTTCTCTCCCGGCGCGAGCGAATCGTTCGGCGGCAGCGCGGGATCGAGCAGCCGCAGCGTCTCTCCATCCGGCACCTCGCATTCGCCGACGCGGCGCGTTCCGTGAAAGCGATCCGACTCGTAGCGGCGGTCGACGATCAGCGCGCGGCCGAAGCGGTTGGTGACGACACGGCCGGCGAGCACGTCGGCGACGCGGTCGAGATCGACGGTGGCCTCGTAGCGGCCGGTATCCGGCTCGTAGGTCAGCTCCCGCACCGGCGCGCCGGACGGCCGCACGATGGATCGAAGCCGCGAGGTGAGATCCATCAGAACGGCACGACCTCGTCGTGGTCAGGCGGGCCTCCGCCCCGCACCCCGGTTCGGCCGCCGAGCAGGCGATCGAGGAGAGCCGAGGCGACGTCCTTCGCATGCGGGCCGGTATTCCCCTCCGGCCCGACGCAGGACGGACATCCCGAAGCACACGGGCAGCTGCCGATCAGCTCGCGCGTGCGCTCCAGGAGCAGCCCGTGCATCTCGAACAGCGGCCGGCTGAAACCGATGCCGCCGGGATAGTTGTCGTAGATGAAGACGTTGGGATCGGCGGCGAGCGCGTCGGGCACGCCGCCGCGTCCGCCCGTGCGGGTGTTCCGGTCGAGCGACCCGCCGTCGATCGAGACGCCGATGTCGTGGCGATCGCACATCAGCAGCAGCTGGGCGACATGGCGCATCGCGAAGGCGAGGCCGACCACGCCGTCCCGCCGATCGTCCGTGCCGTACGGCAGCGCGCCCATGAGCGCCGCCGGAATCGTCAGCCAGTACGACGAGGTGTGCATCTGCTGCTCGGGCAGATCCAGCTCGCCGGAGCCGACGTTCTCGTTGGTGTAGAACTTGATCTTCTTGAACCCGACGACGCGGGACACGACGTGTACTTCGCCGTGCGATCTGCGGCTCGCACTCGGCGCCGGATGTCCGGCGTCCGACGCGAAGGTGTCGAGAATCGTCACCTTCGTATACGTAATGGCATCGGTGTAGTAGTCGCAGTCGACGCTGCTCACGTACGCCTTGCGCCCCTCGAAGTCCAGGCGATCCACCTGGAACAGCTGCCCTTCGACGATGTAGATCGCCTTCTCGTGCAGCATCGCGGGAGCGCTGGTGAAATCGGTCTCGGCGATGACGCGCTCGCCGCGCGTCGTGTCGACGACCACGAAGTTGTCGGACGAGACGCTGCGCAGGCTGACCGCGTCGGCCGGATACGATTCGTGGGTCCAGTTCCACTGGCCGTCCGCCTGGTGGACGAAGCCTTCCTCCGCAAGCACGGAGAGGATTTCCTGCACGTTGACCGTCTCGGCCCCACCCGCCGCCGCGAACGCCTCGTCGGTCGCGAACGGCAGCTCGAACGCGGCGCACTTCACGTGGTCGAGCAGGATGTGCAGATTGTCGGGGTTGATCAGCGCGTGCTCGGGCGAGGCGTCGAAGAAGTACGACGGATTGCGGATGATGAACTGATCGATCGGCGCGCTGCTCGCGACGAGGACCGCCGCCGAGCGCGTGGCGCGCCGCCCGGCGCGCCCGGCGCGCTGCCAGGTCGCCGCGATCGTCCCCGGATAGCCGGCCATGACCGCGACGTCGAGCGCGCCGATGTCGATGCCCAGCTCGAGCGCGCTGGTCGAGACGACGGCGCGCACCGCCCCTTCGCGCAGTCCGCGCTCGATCTCGCGGCGGCGGTTCGGCAGGTACCCGCCGCGATAGCCGCGGATCACGTCCGATGCGCCGGGCGGGCCGTGATACGCATCCTTCAAGTACGTCGTCAGGATCTCGGTCGCGAGACGGCTCTGGGCGAACAGGATCAGCTGCAGGTTGTGCTTGAGGAACTCGAGCGCGACGCGGCGCGATTCCGAGAGATACGACCGGCGGATGCCGAGCTGCGCGTTGACCACCGGCGGGTTCACGAACAGAAAGAACTTCTCGCCGCGCGGCGCGCCGCTCTGCGCGATCAGCTCGAACGGCTTCCCGGTGAGCGCTTCCGCCAGCTCGCGCGGGTTGGCGATCGTCGCCGACGAGCAGATGAAGACCGGATCCGATCCGTAGTGGCGGCAGACCCGGCGCAGCCGCCGCACGATGTTCGCGAGATGGCTGCCGAACACGCCGCGGTACGCGTGGAGCTCGTCGATGACGACGAATTTCAGGTTCTCGAACAGCTTCCCCCATCGCGGGTGGTGCGGCAGGATCCCCGAGTGCAGCATGTCGGGGTTGCTGAGCACGACATGCGCCTTGCCGCGGATCGCGCGGCGGGCATCCGACGGCGTGTCGCCGTCGTAGGTGAACACGCCGATGTCGGGCGACGCCGCGTCCGCTTCTCGCGCCCGCGCCGCGATCAACTCCGTCATCGCGTACAGCTCCGCGAGCTGATCCTGCGCGAGCGCCTTGGTCGGGAACAGATACAGCGCGCGGGTGGACGGATCCTTGAGGATGGCGTCGAGCACCGGCGCGTTGTAGCAGAGCGTCTTTCCCGACGCCGTCGGCGTGATCGTCACGACGTTGCGCCCCGCGAGCACGTGCGCGAACGCTTCTGCCTGGTGGGTGTAGAGCTGCTCGATGCCGCGCGCCGCGAGCGCGTTCACCAGCCGGTCATCGACATTGCCCGGAAACGGCGCGTAGCTCGCGCCGACCGCGGGCAGCCGCCGTGTCGCCGTCACGATGGGGTCGGCCTCCGCCCCGCCAGGCCGCGGCGAGGCCGCCAGCCGCCCAAGGGCCTGCTGCAGAAGCTGATCCTTGTCGCCGCTGAGGACCGGAAGTGATAGAGAGGCCATGGGATATCGGGGACGGTTGCGGGGGGATCGTAGCAGGCCGCCGCCCGGCGATCAATAGGCGAAAGCGCCGATCACCCGATCACCCGATCACCCGATCGCCCGATCGCCCGATCACCCGATGGCCCGATCACCCGATGGCCCGATCGCCCGATGCCTTTGCCGCGTTGGCGGCGATCTGGCTCAAGGCGAGCACGCCGATCAGGTTCGGGAAGATCTGCAGCGCGTTCATCAGGTCCCCCCACGCCCACACCAGATTGACCTTCGCGACCGCGCCCAAGGGAATCAGCAGGCAGTAGATCCACCGGTACGGCATCACGACGCGCGGCCCGAGCCAGTAGGCAAGGAACTGCTCGCCGTAATACGCCCAGCCGATCAGCGTGCCGTAGCCGAAGAGGAACACGCAGAACGCGAGCAGGTACCCGCCGCCGGGCATCACCGCATCGAACGCGAGACCGACCGCCGCGGTGCTCGTGGCCCGCTCGCCCGCCGGCAGGCTCCAGTCGACCACGCCGGACAGCATCACCACCAGCGCCGTCAGCGTGCAGGTGCCGAACGAGACGATGAACGTCTCCATGACGCCGTTGAGCCCCTGCTGCGCCGGCCGGGTGGTCTGCGCCGTGCCGTAGGCGACCGCTGCCGTCCCATAGCCCGCTTCGTTCGCGTAGAGTCCGCGGGCGAGCCCATACCGGATCGCCGTGAACATCCCGAAGCCCATCGCCGACTGCGTCGTGAACGCTTCGCGGAACACCATCGCGAGCACGTCGGGGAGCCGCGACGCGAACGACACGATCACGATCAGGCTGCCGACGAGGTAGATTCCGACCTTGGCCGGGGCCAGCTTCTCGAACGCGCGGCCGATCGAGCGGATGCCGCCGATGATCACCAGCCACGTCAGCACCGCGATCGCCAGGCCCGACGCCCACCTCGGCACCCCCACCTGCGTGTGCATCACCAGCGCGATCGAATTCGTCTGCGTGAAGGGCGTCGTCGTCAGCGCGGCAATGCCGGCGACGACCGCGTATGCCATGGCGAGCGCGGGAGACTTCAGGCCGTCGCGCAGGTAATACATCGGTCCCGAGCGCACGTCCTGGGTGCCCCGTGCTTCGCGGAACGTGACGCCGAGCACCGCTTCGGCGAACTTGATCGCGGTCGCGAAGAAGCCGTAGCACCAGATCCAGAACAGCACGCCCGGTCCGCCCGACACGATGCCCGCGGCGACGCCGGCGATGTTGCCGGTGCCGATGGTGGTCCCCAGCGCGGTCATGAACGCCTGGAACGGGGTGAGCACGCCGGCGGCGCCGCTGGCGCGGCCGCCGAAGAAGGCGCGCAGCGCCTCGCCGAACCGCCGCACCTGGACGACGCCGAGCCGCGCCGTGAGGAACAGACCCGTCCCGAAGAGCACGATCACGAGGACCGGCACGAACAGCCAGTCGGCGGCGGCTTGAACGGCGTCGGCGATGGGCTGCAGCATTGGAATGTGGGAATCTGGGAATGTGGAAATTTGGAAATCTGGACGTTACCCGAATGCTCCTGGATTTCCAAATTCCCACATTTCCAGATTTCCAAATCTAGATGTTGCTCCGGCTCTGACAGCCGTCCACGACGATCGACGCGCCGCTGATCCAGCTTGCCTTGTGCGAGGCGAGGAAGGCGACGACGGCGGCGACTTCGTCGGGGCGGCCGAAGCGGCCGAACGGCAGCTCGCGCGCGATCATGTCGGCGATGGCGGCCGGGTCGGCCTGCTGCCGCTTGTGCCAGGACCCCCCCTTGAACATGATCGACCCGGGCGCGACGCTGTTGACGCGGATGTTCACCGGCGCGAGCTGGGCGGCGAGCGCCTTCGCGAGGCTGATTTCCGCCGCCTTGACCGCGTTGTAGGTCATGCGTCCGCCGGCCTCGCGGCCGTAGATGGACGCGATCATGATGATCGCGCCGCCGCCGCGGGCCTTCATGTGCGGCACCGCCAGGCGCGAGGCGCGGATCGCCGGAAACAGCGTCTCGTCGAACGCCGCCTGCCACTCGGCGTCGGTGGTGCCGAGCAGATCGGATCCGGCGGCGCGCCCGACGTTGTTGACGAGGACGTCGAGGCCGCCGAAGGTCTCGATCGTGCGCGCCATCACCATCTCGATCCCCGCCGGCGTCGACACGTCGGCCTGCACGGTGGCGATCATGTTCGGGCGCTTCGCCGCGGCCTCCACTTCGAGCGCCGCTTCGGCGAGCTGCTCGGCGCCGCGGGCGCACAGGCAGACGCGGCACCCTTCCGCCACCAGCGCCCGAGCGCTCGCCAGCCCGAGCCCGCGGCTCGAGCCGGTCACAATCGCCACTTTGTCGGTGAGTCCGAGATCCATCAGCTGTCCGCTCTCCGCCCTCCGCTTGCCGCCTTCTATTCGAGTCTGCTGCCGCCGGTGAGATCGTTGAGCCGCCAGTCCATCTCGTGAAAGACGATGCGGAACTGGTTCTGTTTGATCTGCTCCTTCTCCATCGGCAGCAGGTGCGGGGTGATGAAGGCGATGATCGCGCGCTCGATTGGCGAGCGCTGGGCGAAGATCGGATCGGCTTTGTCGTAGGCCGCGACGAACTCCGTCTCGCGCCAGCTCAGGATCGGCGTGATCGAGATTTCGTTCGTCAGGCGATCGAAGCGGTAGAGGTGACGGTTGGCGACGAACTCGGCCTGGAGTTCGGCGAGCTGCGTCTCGAGCCGCGCCGCCGTGTAGGCCTCGCTGCGCAGCCGGCCGCCGCCGACGGCGCCGCGCCCGAGCGCCAGGTACAGCCGCGGCTCCTTGAACTCCGGCAGGATCGTCTTCTCGATCTGATCGAGCGTCACCGCGCGCCCGGCGGCGCGGAACGTCGTCTTGTCGAACGCCCCGGGAATCTGGCGGATGGTACTGCGCAGCGGGTAGTTGTCGATCACCGTCTTCAACACGAACGCGTTGTAGGCGTTCACCCAGAACGCCATCTGCTGCCCCTTCGACCAGCCCAGGTAGGTGGCCGCCGGGACGCTCAGCGACGCGATGTAGCGATCGAGCCGCCCGCGTTCGCTCTTGAGCGCGCGGTAATAGACCAGCCCGTCCCGGACGTAGACGTCGAGGATCTGATCGAGCGGCCGGTGCAGCAGCTCGGCACCGGGCGCGGGGGTGAACTGCTGTGCGGTCAGCAGCGCGGCGGAGAGGATGATTCCCAGGAACGGTACGGCGGCGCGACGCATCCGCGGATCATAGCGCGGAGCCGAGGAAGTCGGCGAGCGCGCGGGAAAACAGGGCTGGCTGCTCGACGTTCGACAGGTGTCCCGCGTCCGGGACGACGACGAGCGTGGAGCGCGCGATCGCCCGCTGCATCGTCTCGGCATGTGCGATCGGCGTCACGGTATCGGCGTCCCCGACGACCACCAGCGCCGGCACGCGGACGCGGGCGAGGTCGGCCGTCGAATCGGGCCGTTCGATCAGCGCCACGATCGCCGCATCCAGCGACGCCGCGTCCGCCGACTCGATCCAGGCGCGCACCATCCGCGTCTGTTCGGCCGTGGCGTCCGGTCTCAAGAGCTTCGGCAGCATCCGGTCCGCCACGCCGCGCCCCCCATGCTCCGCGGCCACGGCGCGGAGTTGCTGCCGCCCCTCGCGTTCGGGCGGCGTGTCGGCCTGCGCGCGCGTATCGGCCAGGACCATTGCGGTGAACCGCGCCGGCTCCTGCCGGAACAGCGCGAAGGTGACGTAGCCGCCCATCGACAGTCCGCCGATCGCCGCGCGCTCGATCTCGATGGCGTCCATGAGCGCGGCGACGTCGCGCGCATACTCATCCATGCTGACCGCGCGATCGAGCGGCGGCCCGGCGCCGAACCCCCGAAGGTGGGGCGCGACGAAGCGCCAGCCGGCGGGGACCGCTTCGAGCTGCGCGCGCCACATGCCGGCGTGCAGGGGAAACCCGTGCAGCAGTATCACCGGCCAGCCTTCGCCCGCCTCGAGCCAACCCATCCGTCCGCGTGAGGTGTCCGTCCATCGATCGCGTACTGGAGCCATTCTTGCGATGTTACCGCGCGTCGATGCGCACCGACCGCCTTCGCGTGGACGTGACCGGCCGCACCTTCCTGAAGGCGGTCATCACCGCCGCACTGGTGTGGGCCTGGCTGTACCTCTGGAAATGGGTCCTCCTCTTCGTCGTCGCCGTGTTCATCGCGGTCGGGCTGGATCCGATCGTCGGCTGGCTGGAAGCGCGGCGCGTGAAGCGCGCGTACGGTTCGGTGCTGGTGGTCGGGGCGATTGCCGCGCTGCTGCTCGCATTCGCCTGGCGCGCCGGCGCGCAGTTGCTGGAACAGGGGCGCATGCTCGGCGAGCGCATCGACGAGATCCAGGCGGAAGTCAGCCGCCGCGCGCCGGAGGGGCTGCTGCAGATGCTGCCGCAACCGGGATCGGAGCCGTCGGAGCAGACACGGTCTTCTGACGCGCCACAACCAGCGGGCTCCGGCGGGCAGTTCGCCAGCTACGCGTCGCGGCTGGGGCGCGCCATCGTCAACGGCGTGCTGGCCGTCGGCGTCGCGCTGGTGCTGACGGTATACCTGCTGATCGACGGCCGGCGGACGTACGAATGGCTCGTCGCGTTTGCGCCGGGGCCGCAGCGGCCGCGCGTGCGCCGGACGGCGCGCGCCGCGCGCGACGCGGTGGTCGGCTACGTCCGCGGGAACGTCGCCACATCCGTTCTGGCGGGCATCTGCGCCTACGTGTTCCTGCGGATCGTCGGCGTCCCGGCGGCGCTGCTGCTGGCGCTGCTCACCGGCATCTTCGATTTCATTCCGGTGCTCGGGATCTTTCTCACCGCGATTCCGATGGTGCTGCTGGCGCTCACCGTCTCCGCCGGCGCGGCAATCGCCACCCTGGTGTTCAACGTGATCTACAACGTCGTCGAAAACTACTACGTCGCGCCGAAGGTCTACGGCAACCAGATGCGCCTGTCCTCACTGGCCGTCGTCCTCGCCTTCGCGGTGGGGGCCGAGCTCGGAGGCGTCGTGGGGGCGCTGGTCGCGCTGCCGTTCGCGGCGATGTATCCGGCGGTCGAGAGCCTCTGGCTGGCGCGCCGCCTCGGCCCCGAGGTCGCGCGCGATCACCGCCGCATCGAGCAGAGCGACGAGCACTGACCGCGTCGCCGGCGGGTGAGCATCAGCGGCGGATCAGCTTGATCTCGAACACTCTCGGCCACCACTTGCCGGTGACGAAGAGGCGATCGGCGGCCGCATCGTAGGCGATGCCGTTCAGGACGTCGGCCTCGGCGCGCTCGCTGCGCGTCAGCAGGCCCGCGAGATCGATCCAGCCGGTGACCTTCCCGTCCGCCGGCGAGATCCGGACGATCCGATCGGTGCCCCAGACGTTGGCGAAGATCTCCCCCTTGACGAACTCCAGCTCGTTCAGCTGGGCGACCGGGCCGCGCCGATCGCGGACGGTCAGGCGGCCGGTCTCTTTCAGCGTCGCCGGATCGAGAAAGCGGAGCTGCGCCGATCCGTCGCTCATGATCAGGCGCGCGCCGTCGTGGGTGAGGCCCCAGCCCTCGCCGCGGTAAGTGAACGTGCGCTGCGGCGCGAACGTCTCGGCGTCGTACACGAAGCCGATGCCGTGCTGCCACGTGAGCTGCACGATCGAGCCTTTCCATTCGACGATGCCTTCGCCGAAGTACTGCGAGGCCAGCGCCCGCGCCTGCAGCACTTCGCCGGTCTCGATCTTCACCTTGCGGATGCCGGATTGCCCGGTCATCCCGGTGCCTTCGTAGAAGAACCCGTTGCGGATGAACAGCCCCTGCGTGAACGCGCCGCGATCGTGCGGGAACGACCTCACCACTTCGTAGCCGTAGGTCGGCACCGGGCCGCCGGGACCCTCGGCGCCGCCGCGGCGCTGCCCCGGGAGAAAGCCAATCGTGCCCATCAGCAGAAGCAGTCCTGCGCTGCGAACCATTGCGCTAGCATACTCGCACCATGATGCACCTTCGCATGCGGCTCCTGACCGGCGCGCTCGTCGCGCTGTCCGCCGGACTCGCCGCCGCCGGCCGCACGGACGCGCAGGCGCCGCCCCGCGGCGTGCGCGTCGAGATCTCGTTCTCGAAGAACGCGCGATCGCAGCCGGTCACCGGCATGGTGTATCTCGCCATCAGCCGGACGAACCAGACCGCGCCGATCCAGCAGGCCGATCCCGAGGGGGCGCCGCTGTTCTCGGCGTTCGTCGACAACCTGGCGCCGGGCGCGCCGGTGATATTCACCCGCGAGAACCGCGGGCACCCGATCGCGAGCCTGGCCGGCATTCCCGCCGGCGAGTACTGGGTGCAGCCGTTCGTGAACGTCTACACGCGCTTTCCGCGCGCCGACGGCCACACGGTGTGGATGCACATGGACCAGTGGGAAGGGCAGAACTGGAAGCGATCGCCAGGCAACCTCTACGGCGACCCGGTGCGCATGCGCATCGATCCGCGTTCCCCCGCTCCGATCCGTCTGGTCGCCGACAAAGTGATCCCTCCCGTCGCCGTCCCGGCCGATACCGCCATGGTGAAGCGGATCAAGATGCAGAGCCAGGTGCTGACCAAGTGGTGGGGGCAGCCGATGTTTCTCGGCGCGACGATCCTGCTGCCGAAGGGGTACGACGCGCATCCCGACGTCAGGTACCCGGTCAACTACATCCAGGGGCACTTCTCGCTGCGCGCGCCGGGCGGATTCGGCTCCGGAGGAGAGTTCGACCAGCTGTGGATGGCGGAGACGACGCCGCGGTTCATCTACGTGACGCTGCAGCACCCCTCCCCGTACTACGACGATTCCTACGGCGTGAACTCGGAGAACAACGGGCCGTACGGCGAAGCCATCATGCAGGAGCTGCTGCCGGCGATCGAGACGCAGTTCCGCGTCATCCGGCAGCCGTGGGCGCGCATGCTGTCGGGCGGATCGACCGGCGGCTGGATCGCGCTCGCGCACCAGGTGTTCTATCCGGCGTTCTACGGCGGCGCCTTCGCCAGCTGCCCCGACGCGGTCGACTTCAACTACCACCAGATCGTCAACGTCTACAAGGATGCCAACGCCTACTTCATCGAGCACGACTGGATGAAGGTCGATCGGCCGACGCGCCGCCAGCCGGACGGCAACGTCGTCTCGATGATGAAAGACGAGAACCGCTACGAACTGGTCGTCGGCGACCGGTCACGCTCGGGCGGACAGTGGGACATCTGGGAGGCGACCTACTCCCCGGTCGGCAGGGACGGCTATCCGATGCGGATCTGGGACAAGCAGACCGGCGCGATCGACCGGGCCGTGGCGGAGAAATGGAAGAAGTACGACCTGCTCGAGGTGCTGAAGACCGGCTGGGCGACGCTGGGCCCGAACGTGGCGCACAAGCTGAACGCCTACACGGGCGACATGGACTCGTACTATCTGAACAACGCGCTGGAGAACCTCCACGCGTTCCTGCAGAAGACGGAAAACCCGAAGTGGACCGGCGAGATCGTGTTCCAGCGCCGCGCCCCCCACTGCTGGGGCCCGCGGCCGGCGGAACTCATCGAGAAGATGACCAGGCAAATCGAAAAGTACGCGCCACCCGGGAGTGACCTCAAGGGGTGGCGCTACTGAGGATTTGGAAATGTGGAAATGTGGAAATTTGGAAATCTAAACGTCAAACCGTCGGGTTCCAGATTTCCAAATCCCCAAATTTCCAAATTTCCAAATTACTTTTGCCGCGTAGCGGCAAAAGTGCCATTCATCATGTCTCCCAGATTGGCCGTGCCCGCGATGGTGCCGTCCTTGTCGATCTTGCCGGCGTAGGTGACGTTCAGCGCGGTTCCTTCGACGTTCATCGCGAAGGTGATCGTCACATCCGATCCCTTCACCGTGCCGGTCAGCGGGAACTTGCCGTACTGCTGGCTGATGTACTCACCGGTCAGCTTCTCGCCGTCCTGCTTCAGCACCAGTGTGGGCGTGGCGTTGATGTTCGGCAGCTCGAGCGACACGTTCCAGGTGCCGGTCAGGGAGGCAGGCGCCGCGGTGGACGTGCTCGTGGCGGCTGAGGCGGGTGCTGCCGGCGCGGCAGATGCCGCGGCCTTGTCGCGCGTCGCCGTCCACTCGCCGGCGGGGCTGCCCGCGGCCATCGTGGTGCCCGTCAGCGTATCGCCGTCCTGAGTCGCCGACAGTTCGATCGCCAGCGGGCCGTTCTGCCCCTGCATCGTGAACCACAGGGTCACGGCCTTCCCCTTCTGTTCCGCCTCGAGCTTCGACTCGCCCATCTGCGAACTGATCGTGCCGGTGAGCTTTTCGCCGCTTTTGGCGAGCTTGATCTGCGCCGGGATCTCGCCGTTGGCCGTCTTGAAGTTGGCGTTCCATGTCCCCGCCGCGTCCGCCGCGGGCGGCGCTGCCGCCGCCGACGGGCTCTGCGCCGCCGCCGTCATCGAACCCGCCAGAGAACCCACGAGTGCCGCGATCATCAATTTCTTCATAGCAGTGTCCTTACCGTTGGTTGAGCCATTCGTCCCGCAACACCTGCAGCGGCCTGGTCAGCTTCCTGCCGCCGACCTCCAGCGTGACGACATACGTGCCTTCGCCGACTGCTCCGCCGCCGCGTCCGCCGCCGAACCCGCCGCCCGGGGCCGGCTGCTGCGGCTGCGGCGCGAGGTTCCACATCACGCGGTTGAGGCCCGCCGTCTTCGGGCCGTCGAGCGTGCGGATGACGCGGCCGGTCGCGTCGGCAATCGTGATCTTCACGTCGCCGGACGCCGCCGCCTTGAGGTAGTAGTTGATCGCCGCGCCGCGCGGCGCGTTCTCGCCGACGAACACCTTCTGCCCGCCGACCTGCTGGTTGTTCTGCTGATCGTTGAGCCAGGCCACCGCCGGGCGGATGTCGAACAGCGTCACGTCCGCATCCTTCACCGCCGGCGTGAGCTGCTGCAGCGGCGTGATGTCGTCCGCGATCCACACGCTGCGCCCGTGGGTGGCGACGATCAGATCGTTGTCGCGCGGGTGGATGAGGATGTCGTCGGTCCGCACCGTCGGGTAGTTGTTCATGAACTTCTGCCAGTTCCTGCCGCGATCGAGCGTCACGTAGAGGCCGAACTCGGTGCCGGCGAACAGCAGATCGGGATTCTTCGGGTCCTCGCGAATCACCTGCACGTTGCCGAACGGCGGCAGGTTGCCGGTGATGCTCTCGAAGGTCTTGCCGAAGTCCTTGGTCGCGAAGATGTAGGGCTTCAGGTCGTCGGCGCGGTGATCGTCCACCGAGACGTAGGCCGTCGCCTGATCGAAGTGCGACGCCTCGACGCGCGAGATCCAGTGGTTCACGTTCGGCGCCAGTCCCGGCAGGTTCCGGCTGACCTCGGTGAACGTCGCGCCGCCGTCGCGGCTCACCTGCACGTTCCCGTCGTCGGTGCCGACCCAGACGACGCCCGGCATCACCGGCGATTCCGACAGCGTCGTGATCGTGCTGTGGGAGACGACGCCGTCGTTCTTCGACAACTGCGTGACGTTGCCCGGCACGCCCATCAGCGCCACCGTGTTGCGATCGACGCTCCGGGTCAGATCGGGGCTGGCGACGTAGGTCTCCCCCTGGTTGTACGACTTGAACAGACGATTGCCGCCGAGCCAGAAGATCTTCGGGTTGTGCGGCGAGATCTGGAACGGCGTGTTCCAGTTGAACCGGTAGACGTCACCCGCGGCGGCGTTGAGGACGTTGATGTTGCCGCGCCCGCCGCGGCCGCCGGCGTTCGGCCGGACGCTCTGTCCGCGTCCGGTGCGCAGATCGTAGCGGTTGGTGTTGCCGTCCTGCGACTCGGTGAACACGATGTTGTGGTCGGTCGGATCGACCGCGGTGTGGAAGCCGTCGCCGCCGCCGATGCCGAACCAGTGCGAGTTCATGATGCCGCCGCGGCCGCGCACCGCACTGGGTCCGCCCCAGCTGCCGTTGTCCTGCAGTCCGATGTAGACGTAGTACGGCCGCCGCATGTCGGCGCTCACGATGTAGGGAAGCGCCGTCGCCATCGTGTTGACGAAGTCCCAGCTCCGGCCCTGATCCCAGCTGATGTTCAGGCCGCCGTCGTTGCCGATCAGCAGATGCTTCGGATTGCGCGGGTCGATCCACAACGCGTGCTGATCGACGTGGCCGGGATCGCCGTGTCCGCCCGCCTCGTCGAGCGACGCGAAGCTCCTGCCGCCGTCGAGTGACTTGTAGATCGGCAGGCCGGCCACGTAGACCGTCCTGTCGTTCGCCGGATCGACGCGCACCTGGCTGAAGTACATCGGCCGCGCGTTGCAGTTGCTCACGAGCGTCCAGGACTGCCCCTTGTTCTCAGAGCGGAACACGCCGCCGCGCGCCGGGTCGAGCGGCGGGACCGTCGGCGGATCGCCTTGCGCGGTCTGGCCGCCGCGGCCGATGGGGAATCCGCGGCCGGGTCCGGCGTTGTTGCACCAGTTGTACGCCTGGCCCCGCCCGGCGCCGCCCGCTCGGCCTCCGCCCGGCTGGGTCGTCCCGGGCTGCGGCGGGACGCCCGCGGCTCGACCGCGACCCGCGGGCGGCGGCGTCGGCGTCGGCGGCTGCGCCGGCGCGGTGACCGGCGGCACGACCGCAGCCGCGCCCGCCGGCGTCGCTTCGGTCGCAGCGCTCTGCTGCACGCCGGGCGTCGTCAGCGGCTGGCCGACCTGCCCTGCCTCGATCTGCACGTAGACGACGTTCGGGTTCGATCGCGACACGTCGAGGGCGATGCGGCCGTAGGTGCCGGGAGGCAGCCCGTTGGTCAGCTTCGTCCACGTCCTGCCCGCGTCAGTGGTCTTCCACAACCCGCTGCCGGGGCCGCCGCCGTTGAAGCAGCAGCCGCTGCGGCGGCGCTGATAGCTCGCGGCGTACAGAGTGCTGGTGTTGGCCGGATCGATCGCGATGTCGGTGAAGCCGGTGTCGTCGTCGATGAACTTCACCAGGTTCCAGTTCTTGCCGCCGTCGGTCGACTTGTACACGCCGCGCTCCGGGTTCGGACCGAAGAGGTGCCCCGGCGACGCCACGTAGACCGTCTCCGGGTTCTTCGGATCGATCACGATCCGCGCGATGGTCTGGGTGTCTTTCAGGCCGATGTGGGTGAAGGTCCTGCCGCCGTCGGTGGTCTTGTAGATGCCGTCGCCGAACGACGACGTCTGGCGGTTGTTCGGCTCGCCGGTGCCGACGTAGACGACGTTGGGGTCACGGGGATGAATGGCGATGTCGCCGATCGAGGCGGTGCTGTAGGTGTCGAAGACCGGCTCGAAGGTGACGCCGTTGTTCTCGGATTTCCACACGCCGCCCACGGCGTAGCCGAGATAGATGACGTTGGGATCGGTTTCGGACACCGCGATGTCGTCGATGCGCCCGCCCATGCTGGCGGGACCGATCGAGCGGAACCGGAAACTGCGCAGCAGCGGGTCGCTCGATTGATTGATGGGCGGCGGAAGCGGCGCGACGGGCGCCTGTCCGCCCTGCGCCGACGGCTGAACCGGAATGATGGCAAGCAGCAGCGCGCCGAGCGACGCGGCGAGCACGCCGGCGCTGCGCGACGGCGTGAAAACGATCGGCATATGGGCGCGAAGTTTATCACGCGCTCATGTGCCGTTCGCCCGCTGGCCGCTTGCGGCTTGCCGCGTTCCGCTTTCCGATCCCGATCCCCGGCTACTTCAGCTCGATTGGCAGCACGCTGAAGAAGACCGGTTGCCCGATCGCCGACAACTTGTCCCCCGCCAGCCGGCCGATCGTCGCGCGGTAGCGGCCGGGCGCAACCGGCGTCCCCTGGTTGACGCCGCGGCCGAAGCCGCCGCCACCGCCGCGCCCCTGGTCCGCCGGATTCCCGGGCTGCGGATCGGTTCGCAGGTTCCACGCGATGCGCCGCAGGCCCGACGTCTTGTCGAGATCGAGACGGCGAATCTGGCGCCCGTTCTCGTCGGCGATCGTCAGCACCAGCTTCTCGGCGTCGGGGAGGCTCGCGTTGACGCTGTAGGTGAACACCGCGCCGTAGGGCGGATTCGGCGCCGTCCAGTTGCCCGACATCGCGCCGATGCCGGCGGTGCCGGGGGGCGCCATCCCGAGCTGATTGAAGATGTAGGCGTCGCGCAGCGGGTAGAGCCGCGCGACATCATCCAGCGGAAATGCTTCTGATGACGGCGTCATCTCGCGCAGCGGCGAATAATCGTCCAGCACGTAGAACCCGCGGCCGAACGTCCCGAGCACCAGATCGTTCTCGCGCCGCTGCACCGCCATGTCGCGCACCTGAATGGTCGGCAGTCCGCCTTTCAGCTGCACCCAGCGCTGCCCGCCGTCGACGCTCGTGAACACGCCGAACTCCGTGCCCGCGAACAGCAGATTGCCGTTCACGTGATCCTGGATCACCGAATACACGTCGTGCTTGTCCGGCAGGTTGCCGGTGATGTTCGTCCAGGTGCGGCCGCGATCGGCGCTCTTGACGATGTACGGCTTGTAGTCGCCGCGCTGCCAGTTGTTGAGTGAGACGAACACCGTGTCGGCGTCGAGCGGTGACGGGAAGACGTCGGTGACGTAGGTGTACTGCGGCACGCCGGGGAACTGCTCGATCTTCCGCCAGCTCCTGCCGCCGTTCTCCGTCACCTGCACCAGCCCGTCGTCGGTCCCGACCCAGATCAGCCCTTCGCGCAGCGGCGACTCGTCGATCGCCACGACGTTGCTGAGCGCGGTCGTCGATTCGTGGTACGCCACCGAGTCGAGCGGCCACACCTTTCCCATGATCGGCAGCTCCTGCCACTTCAGGTTGCGCGAGAGATCCGGACTGATGCGCGCCCAGTTGTCGCCGCGATCGTCGCTGCGATAGACGTACTGGCTCGCCCAGTACAGCCGCCGCGGATTGTGCGGGCTGATGATGTAGGGCGCGTCCCAGTTCGGGCGATCGGCGTTGGCATCGGGCGGTCCGCCGGCGGCCCCGCGCCCGCCACGCCCGGCCCCGCCCTGTTGCTCGCGCGAGGCCGCCTGCTGCTGCGCCGCCTGCTGCCCCTGCTGCTGCGCGCTCTGCGCGCCGCTCTGCGCGCCGCTCTGCGGCGGTCCCGGCGGCGGCCCCGCCGGGGCGCCGCCGCGCTGCCCGATCGGCGCCTGGTTCGGCCCCGCGGGTCCGCCTTCATCCGCGGTCGACACCGGAATGCTGCGCGGACGGATGCTGCGCGAGACGCCGGTGCGCAGATCGAGCCGCGAGATGTTGCCGTCCTGCGACGAGGCGTAGACGATCCGCGGGTCCTCGGGATCGCTGCGGGTCTGGAACCCGTCGCCCCCGGCGACGACGTACCAGTCGCTGGTGCGCACGCCCCAGCGATTCGCGCTCGCCGCCGGTCCGCACACCGACCAGTTGTCCTGCGTTCCGCCGCACACGTTGTAGAACGGCTTCGCGTTGTCGACCGACAGCCGGTAGAACTGCGTGATCGGCAGGTTGGCGAAGAACCGGAACGTCTGCCCGACGTCGTAGGTCTCGTACACGCCGCCGTCGTTGCCGATCAGGATGTGGTTCGGATCCGTCGGATCGAACTCCACGACGTGATGGTCGACGTGCATGCCGGTCTTGCCCTCGAAGTCCGGCGTCTCCCACGTCCTGCCGCCGTCCTTGCTCACGTTCATGTTGGTGTTGATCGACCAGATCCACTCGGGGCGGTGCGGGTCGACGAAGATCTCGAAGTAGTAGGCCGCGCCGCCGCCGCGATACCACTCGCCGCCGCCGGCGCCCTGAGTCGCCTGGGGCGGCTGCGGCGAGCCGCCGCCTGGGGCGACGGTCGTGCCGCCGCGTCCGGCGGGGGGCGCCACTCTGCCGACGCGCGCCCACGTGTTACCCGAATCGTCCGATCGATAGAAGCCCTGCTCGTCGACGACTGCCGCCGCGGCCGTCACCGGCGCGGGCGGACCGGCCGCGCGTCCCTGACCGCCGGCGCCGCCGCCGAACCCGCGGCCGCCGCGCGGAAACTTCGCGCTGATCATCGCGTAGACGCGCGCCGGGTTCTTCGGGTCGACGGCGAGCGCCACGCGGCCGACGTCGTCTTTGGGGAGGCCCCTGGTGAGCTTGGTCCACTTCTTCCCCGCGTCCGTCGACTTCCAGATGCCGCCCTCGGGACTGCCGCCGATCATCTGGCCGACGTGGCGGCGGCGCGGGTAGGCGCCGGCGTAAATCACGTCGGCGTTGCGCGGGTCGAAGACGATGTCGCTGATGCCGGTGTCGTCGCTGACGTGCAGGACGCGCTCCCACTTCGCGCCGCCGTCGGTGGTCTTGTAGAGACCGCGCTCGCCGCCGGCGTTGAACAGCGGTCCCTGCGCGGCGACATAGACGACGTTCGAGTTGCGCGGATCGATCAGAATCTGGCCGAGGTGCTCGGACTTCTCGAGGCCCATCCGCTTCCAGGTCTGGCCCGCGTCGGTCGACTTGTAGATGCCGTCGCCGAAGTGGGCGCTGCGCTGGCTCTTGTTCTCGCCGGTGCCGAGCCACAGCACGTTCGAGTTCTTCGGATCGATGACGATGCAACACAGGTTGAACGCGCCGCCGTCGTCGAAAATCGGCGTGAAGGTGGCGCCGCGGTTGACCGTCTTCCAGACCCCGCCGAACGCGGCGGCGATGTACCACGTGTTGGGGTTCTTCGGATCGATGGCGATATCCTGGACGCGGCCGGTCTGAATCACCGGGCCGATGCTGCGAAAGGTCAGTCCCTTCAGGACGTCGGCGGTCAGCCGGTCCGCGGACGCCGCGGGCGCCGGCGCCTGAGCGATCGATCCGCCCAGCGGATGGCGCGCGCCGGTGGTCGTGCCGGATCCGAATGTCGCGACGATCGCGCAGGCGGCGAGCGCCGCGGCCAGAGTACGGTTCTGATTCATAGGCCGAGATTCTGTTAGGATTCGGCAGCGGGGTCAACCCACCTTGAAGCACATGCTCAATCGTCTGGCCGCCCGGTTGCTCGTTGTCGTGATCGCGGCGATGCCTGCCGGCTGCGCGCGGCACGCGCCGCCGAGCGCCGGCCCTCCTCCACCGCCGCCGCCCGCGGCGGCCGCCGCGTCCGCACCGGCCCCCGCACCGGCTCCGGCGCCGCTGAAGCTGCCCGAACGGCTCTCGAACGAAGAGTTCTGGACGCTGGTCAACGATCTGTCGGAACCGAACGGCTACTTCAGATCCGACAACCTGCTGTCGAACGAAGTGTGGCTGCAGTACGTCATCCCGGATCTGCTCGCGGTCGCGAAGCCGGGTCGCGTCTACATGGGCGTGGGCCCCGAGCAGAACTTCACGTACATCGCCGCGTTGAAGCCGGCCATGGTGTTCATCACCGACGTGCGCCGCGGCAATCTCGATCTGCACCTGATGTACAAGGCGCTGTTCGAGACCTCGGCCGACCGCGCCGAGTTCGTCGGCAAGCTGTTCTCCCGGCCGCGCCCCGAGGGGTTGACGGCGGCCTCGACCGTCCGCGACATCTTCCGCGCCTACGCGGCGGTCGCGCCCGATCAAAAGCTCTACGACAGCAACTACAAGGCGATCATCGACCACCTGCAGAAGACCCGGAAGTTCGCGCTGACCCCCGATGACGCGCCGGGCATCGAGTACGTCTACCAGTACTTCTTCAAGTACGGCCCGGACCTGACCTACTGGATGAGCGGCGGCATGGGGGGCCGCGGCGGCCGCAACTCCCCCACCTACGCCGACCTGATGGTCGCGACGGACGAATCAGGCACGCTGCGCGGGTATCTGGCGAGTGAAGAGAACTTCACCGTGCTGAAGTCGCTGCACACCAGGAACCTCTTCGTGCCGATCGTCGGCAACTTCGCCGGACCGAAGGCGCTCCGCGCCGTCGGCGCGTGGCTGAAGAAGCACAACGCGATGGTGTCCGCGTTCTACCTGTCGAACGTCGAGCAGTATCTGAACATGGACGGCATCTGGATGGACTTCTGCCGCAATGCCTCCGAGCTGCCGATTGACGACAGCAGCCAGTTCATTCGCTCGTACCGCGGCCCCGGCCCCGGCTTCGGCGGCGGCGCCTCGCTGGCGCAGGGGATCTTCCCGATGGTGCAGGACCTGAAGCTCTGTCAGTGAGCGAGGAACGAGGAGCGAGGCTCGATCCTCGATCCTCGCTCCTCGAGCCTCGCTCCTCCTACCAGTTAATCCTGAACATGATCTGGCCCAGGCGTCCACCCGGATCGTAGGTGTTGCTCAGATCCGTATAGGCGCTCGTCACCTGGAAGATCGTCGCGCCGGTGCCCGGGTTGGCGACCGGGTTGAAGTTGATGTTGTCGAACACGTTCAGCACGTCGATCTGGATCTGGAAGTTGCTGCGTCCCTTGATCGGGAACTCCTTCGCGACGCCGAGATCGAACCGGGTGAAGAACGGCGCGCGGATCAGCAGGTTCCGTGAGGCGCAGTCGCCGGCGCGCACCTGGATGCAGTCCGCCGAGTTCGCCGGCGCGATGTACCGCCCTTCCGGCGCCCCGAGACTCGTCGAGTAGCCGTTCAGCGACGTCGAGCTGGTGCTGTAGGCGCGGCGGGTGTTGACGATCACGTCGTCCGGCAGCATGTACACCGTCCGCAGTCCGGTCTCGGGATCGACCCGGATGTCGAACTTGTACATCTTCTGCAGGTCCTTCTCGGTCATGCCGATCAGCCGCACGTTGCCGAAGTCGAGCGTGCGGGCCTGGATGCGGCCGACGCCGTTGAACCGCCAGCCGCCGACGATCCCCTGAAGGAGCGGGGGCAGATTGTTGCCGAAACGCTGGCCGCGTCCGACCGGCACCGTCCAGTCCCACTGCGTCTTGATCGCGTGGCGCACGTTGCCCTGATCGGCCATCTCGCGGCCGAAGGAGAAGCCGTCGAACGCGGAGCCTCGCTCGATCGCGTACTGATAGTTCACGTTCGCCGACAGCCCCTTCGACAGGCGGCGGCGCAGCTCGAACTGGAACGCGTGATAGTCGCTGAACGCGCCGCTGTCGGTGACGTCGACGTCGTCCACGTCCGGATTGGGCACGAAGTAGTTCGCCGGGATGCCGGCCGCGATGGCGTTCGCCCGCCGCGTCGCGTTGCCGTCGAGATCCGTTTCCGCCGAGGCGACCGGATTGGGCACCGCCGCCATGCGCCCGGCGAACGTGGTGTTGGTCCAGTTCGTCCCCGAGTACGCGGATGGGTTGCCGAAGTCGCGCGACCCGTTCAGATACGCGAGGTAGACCGGCAGCGGGCTGGTGCCGGTGCCGGGGCCGAAGTAGGCGAACGATCCGACGCGGTTGCCGCCCGCCGCGTTGTTCGCCCTGAGGTTGGCCATGGCGTTCCTGAACTCGTTCAGGAACCCGTTCTTCTGCAGGACCTCGCCGCGCACCGCGTTGTAGTTCAACTCCGACCACTGGTTCCAGCCGCGGGTGCCGACGTAGCGCACTTCGAACGCCATGTCGCGCGTGATCGAGCGCTGGAAGCCGATCGTCCAGGTGCCCGCCGACGCGATCTCGAGGTCGGGCGCGAAGCCCGCCATGTCGTCGGCGCGGGCGGCGCGCACGGCAATGGGGAACGTCGGATCCTCGCGGAACGTCTGCGGCGACAGCCGCTCTCGCTGGCTGAACAGCACCGGCCACTGTCCCGCCGGCGCGAGATTGCCCAGGTTCTCGTTGCGCGCCAGGTTGATCGTGCTCCCCTGATTCGATCCGTAGACGCCCGTGAAGATGCCCATGCCCTGGCGCTCGTATGACAGGGTGTAGCCGCCGCGCAGCGTCGCCTGCTCGGGATCGCCGAGCAGCGTCCGCCAGAAGCCGCTCTGCTGGTTCGGCCGCCACGCCACGCTGACCGACGGGGCGAGATTGTTCCAGTCGGTCTTGTAGCCGAGCGTGCCTTCGGTCAGCTGGCGGAACGCCGGCGGCTGCCCCGACGTGACGCCCGGCTGGAAGAAGTTGCAGCGGCTGTAGCGGCCGCCGTCACCGAGGCCCGAGATGCCGCACATGTCCGCCATGGACACGCTGGTCATGGTGCTGTTGCCGGCGGAGAACGGCAGCTGCACGTCGTAGCGGAGACCGCCGGTCAGGGTCAGCGTCGGGCTCAGACGCCACGAGTCCTGGGCAAATCCCGAGTACAGATCGATCTTCCCTTCGCGGCGCCGCGGCCCGAGGAAGACGTACTTGTTGGTCTTGGGGTCGAGCGCCGCCTGGCCGGTGACCGCCGACACGCGTCCGGTCAGCATCGCGTAGAGATCCCGCGCGTCGCTCAGCTGTCCGGTGGACGCGTTCGGGAAGTTGGTCGAGTTGAAGAGTCCCGCCGCGGGATCGAGCGTCGTGCTGAAGCCGAAGTCGATGCCCGGCACGATCTGCTGCGCCATCTCCCACGCGGTCGCGCGGAGGAACGCGACGCCGAAGTTGAAGCTGTGCTTGCCCTTCAGCCAGGTCAGCGACTCGTCGATGCTGTAGGTCGGCGCGCTGCGCCAGCTCGGGCCGTTGGTCGCGTGCCAGTTCGTCAGCACATTGTCGTTGTCGAAGTCGGGGAAGTTCAGGGCGAAGCCGCCGGTGTCGGCAAAGCTCTCCGGATTGCCGCTCGGATCGGTTGGAAACCCGAACTTCGACGCGCCGCCCTTGGCGGTGATGCCGACCTTGATTTCGTTCACCCTGTTGCCGGCGAGCGTCGAGCGGAGCGTGTACGAGTGCAGCGGCCGGCGGGAGCGGAAGAACCGGTAGTTGGGACCGCCGGGGAATCGCGAGTCGACGCCATTCAGGTAGTCGGGATCGCGCTCCGCCCAGATGATCGCGTACGACCCGCTCAGGCGGTGGCGATCGGTCAGGTTGTAGTCGATGCGGCTGGTCGGCTGGTGCTCGAACAGCCTCCCCGGGCTCTGCCAGACATATTGATTCAGCATCGGATCGCTGGTGGGATTGAGCGTGCCCTGCGATTGCGCCGCCGCGTTGATCCGGGCGAGCGTCGCCATGACGGTCGGGTCGGTCGCGGCGAGCTGCCCGTTCGCCGCCGCGAGCTGCAGCACGTTGACCTCGCGCGTCTGCCCGCTGACCGTGTAGCGGAACCAGCCCTCGGCCGCGCGCGGGTGCAGCGTCACCCTCGTGCGGGTGAAGTTGTTGGGGAAGCGAATCTGCTCGTAGTTGGTGAAGAAGAACGCCTTGTTGTGGCCGTCGTAGATCCCCGGGATCACGATCGGGCCGCCGAGCCGCGCGCCGTACTGATTCAGCTTCACGGCGTTCTTCGGCAGGCCGTTGCGCTTGTTGAACCAGTAGTTCGAGTTCAGCTGCGGATCGCGCCAGTACTCGTAGGCGCTGCCGTTCAACCGGTTGGTGCCCGAGCGGGTCGAGAAGTTGATGCTGACCGCGCCGCTGCCGCCGGTCTGCGCTCCCTGCACCGCCGTCGTCACGTTCACCGCTTCGACCGCGTCCTGGCGCGGCGTCACCGACGCGAAGAACGAGTCGGACGAGCGCAGGAAGTTGTCGTTGTTGCTGACGCCGTCCAGCGTGATGCTGACGAACGATTCCGGCAGCCCGTTGATCCGCGACTCGCGGTTGGTCGTCGCGGTGTTGATGCCGGGCAGGAAGGTGACCGCGTTCAAGGCGTTGCGCGTCGGCGTCGGCATCCGGAGCAGCTGATCGGAGTTCAGCGTCGACGAGACCGTCGCCGTCTGCGTGTTGATCAATTCCGAGCTGGCCGCGACCGTCACCGTCTCGGTGAGCTGGCCGACCTCCAGCACCGCCTTGAGCGACGCGGGCGTGCCGGCCGCGACGCGTACGTCCTTCAGGACCGCCGTCTTGAAGCCGCTCAGCGAGATCGTCACCGTATACACGCCCGGCGCGACGCTGGGTACGGTGAACAGCCCTTCGCCGTTCGAGATCGCCTCGAACGAGACGCCCGATTCACCTTTCACGACCACGTTCGCGCCGGGAATCGCGCCGCCCGAGTTGTCGACGACGGTGCCGCTGATCGAGGCATTGGCGCCCTGCGCGAAGGCGGGAACGCTGACGGCGAGCGCCAGCGCGAGGCAGACATACACGCGGAACAGACTTCTGGGAATCAAGGCCCCTCCTCCTTGATGGCAAAGAACCGGAAGTTGCGGCAACCATAGCGCCGCTCCCGCCACGGGTCAATCGGGTTTATGCTTCCGCGCATGATGAGCCGGCTTCTTCTCGCCGCCGGATTCAGCGTCGCGATCGCAGGGCTGTCCAGAATTTCCATTTCCGGACAGCAGGTGCAGTCACCCCCTGCGGAGCGGGCGACCCCTTACCTGCCGGTCAGCTTCGCCGTGGTGACCAGCGGCGGCATGCCGATCCAGGACCTCAAGATGGAAGAGGTGTCCGTCAGAATCGACGGGCGGACCAGGGACGTCCGGTCGCTGCAGCTGGTCGCGCTCGGCGGCTCAGGCCGGAGCGCCGCGGCGGCGGCGCCGCCGCCGTTCGGCTCGAACGGCGTCACCTCCCGCGGCCGCGACATCCATCTCATCGTCGACGACGAGTCCTTCGCCGCCGGCGGCGAGCAGGCGCTGCGCGGCGCCGCGGAGCGGCTGCTCACCGGCGCCGGCCCCAGCGATCGCATCTCGCTGATCGCGATTCCGCGCGGCGGGGTCAACATCCCGCCGACGACGGATCGCACGCGGATCCGCAGCGCGCTCGCGACGCTCGCCGGACGCGGCGACTCGCGCCAGACCGGATCCGAGCTCGCGTGCCGGACCCGCGAGACGCTGTTCGCGCTTTCCCGGCGGCTCCGCACGCTGCGCGCTCCTGACGCGCCCACCGTCGTCGTGCTGCTGACCTCCGGCCTCGCGCCGCCGCGGCGCGACGCCCCCTCGACGATGGCGCCGGGCATGTGCGAGCTGCGGCTCGACGCCTTCCGCGAGGCCGGCGACGCCGCCGGCGTGGCCCGCGCGCAGTTCTACATCGTCCCGCCGGTGGACATCATGTCGACCGGCTCGGTGCTGCGCGAGAACATCGCCGGCGTCGGCGCCACCGGCGGCGACAATCCGGTCGAGGGGATCGAACAGCTGCTCGGCGTCACCGGCGGCAAGCTGCTGAACGTGGGGGCCGGCGAGCGTTCCGCGTTCGACCGCATCCTCGACGAGAGCGCCGCGTACTACGTCGCGTCGGTGGACCTGCAGAAGTCCGACGGCGGACGTACGCACCCGCTCGAGGTGCGCGTCTCGCGCGGCGGCGCCGAAGTCCGCGCCAGCCGGGCGATCGCCTACGAGCCGCCGGACGCGCGCAGCGCCAAGGGGGCGTCGCCGTCCACGCGCGACATGCTGTCGACGACGGCGGAGTTTCGCGACCTGCCGCTGCGCGCGGCGGCGTTCGCGTCGTTCGAGGAGAGCGACGGCAGGATCCGGGTCCTGACGATCGGCGAAGCGGTCGAGCCGAACGTGAAGCTCTCGGCGCTCGCGGCCGCGCTCTTCGATCGCGACGGCAAGGTCGCGGGCGGATGGCTCGCGCAGCCCGCGGATCTCGAGCGCTCCCCCATCCTGGGCGCGACGACGGTTCCGCCCGGCGCCTACCGCCTGCGCGTCGCGGCGATCGACGCCAGCGGCCGCGCCGGCGCGGCGGACTACGGGATCGACGTCGATCTCGCGCGCACCGGCACGTTGAAGATCAGCTCGATCATTCTCGGACTGTCGCGGGAGGGGGGCTTCGTGCCCCGTCTGCAGTTCGTCAACGAGCCGGTCGCGATCGGCTACGTCGAAATGGCGGGCGCGGCGCCGGGCGCGAAAGTCAGCGCCGTGCTGGAGCTGGCCGACGCACCGAACGCGGCGGCGCGCCTGTCGGTGCCGCTCGGCATCGAAGCGGGGGCGAGCGGACGCTACGTCGGCAGAGCGGCGCTGCCGATCGGCGCGCTCCCTCCCGGCGACTACACCGTCCGCGCCGTCGTCGCGCTCGACGACCATCCGCCCACACGGGTGATCCGGACGCTCCGCAAGGTCGTGCCCGCGAAATGACCGGCGGCGGGCTACCGCGGCGCCTTCCGCAAGGTCCGGACGACGCGTCCGGTCGTGCCATCCTCGAGGCGGACGACACCTCGGATCACGTAGTCCCCCGGCGGCAGCGCGCCGAGCGGCACCGCACCGGTTGCCACCACGCGCTGGTCATCCGTTCGCTTCAGCGCCAGCGGCACGGTGACGATCGCGGCCCCGCCGAGATCGCGGGCGACTTCGATCGCCGCGGACAGGCGCAGACCGGCCGCGCCGCCGTAGATGTCGAACGAGGCGATCGCGGCCGGCTCCGCGGCGAACAGCAGCTGCAGCCGCGTTCCCTCCGGTCCCGATACGCCGAGCATCAGCGAGCCCAGGGACAACGGCCCGACCTGCGCCAGTCCGACCTCGATGTGTTCTTCCGCGACGCCGGCGCGGCCGGCCGCGTCGAGCGCGGCGACGCGAAGCGTGTAGCTGCCTGGCTGCGCGGCGATCGCGCCGAGCAGCGGGCGCTCGCTGGCGTCCTTGGCAAACCAGCGGCCGGCAACGCGGCCGTCCGCGATCAGGATCGCTCCGACCGACGACAGCGTCACAGCCGGATCCCCGGTCTCGACGGCCACGCCGACGCGCAAACGATCGGCCGCTTCGCGGACGGTGAACCCGGCAACGCGGAGCGGCAAGTCGGTTACCGCCTCGAATGAACCCAGCAGATCCGGGACAGACAGCTTCGTCCCGGCGGGGTGCCTGGCGGGATCGCGCAGCGTGATCTCGGGCCGCGCCCGGACGGTCACGTCGCGGCGCAGCGCTTTCACCGAGAACGGCCGGCTGCGCTCGAACACCTCGTTCCGCTCCGGCACCAGCTCCGCCTGGTAATACGACGCGCTCTCGCGCGCCACGCGCACGAGCGATCCCGTTCCCGTGGCCTCGAGCGGCAGCCGCCGCGCGCCGGTCACTCCTTCGAGGTGCTCGATGCCTTCGAGCGGGTTGTCGGACCCGCGGAAGTTGCCGCCGCCGATCGATTCGCGCGATCCGGCGGCGTTCATCGCCACGTCTGCGGGCACGAGCACGTAGACGTTGGCGCGCGCTGCCGACATCGCGGCGGCGAGACGCCTGAACTGGTCCGGCACCAGCTCGCACATTCCCGGCGCCATCGCCATCGGTGCGTCCCGTCTGGGCGCGGCCAGACCCGCGGTGAAGACGACGAGCGTGGTCGGCTGCTCCGCCGAGCCGTGCTCGATCACGAACGGTTCGAGACTCTCGAGGAACCGCCTCGTCCGGCACGCCAGGTCCGATCCGGTTTCGCCGCGCGACCCCTGGCCGGCCACGCGATCGATGCCGCGGCGCACGCGCGCGCCGTCGGTCGTGAGCGGCACGATCACGCCGCCGAAGGGGAGCGCGGCGAGCATCGACGCGTCGTACGGCGTCAGGTTCGCCACCAGCCCTTCGACCGCATTGCGGAGCAGCGGCTCGCTGCCGGCGCGGAACGATTCCTGATCCACGATCAGCACGAAGCGGCGTCCGGTAATGACGTCCTCGTTGGTGCCGAAGGGCGGGCGCATGCGCGGCGCGGCGGGCTCCGGCGGCGGAGCGGCGGTGACCCGATGCAGCGATCGCACCACTCGCAGGCGATCGCCGATGCGGATTTCCACCTCGTGGGCGGCCAGATTCGGGACGGGCGTGCCGTCCGAGTGCAGCGCCGCGAAGTCGACGATGACGCCGCGCGGCCTTTCGCGAGCCACCCCGGTCTGTTCCACGGGTCCGGCCGCCAGCAGCGCCAGCAAGAGGAACATGGTCATGGGCCGCTTCCGGAAGAACAAAGCCGGTGCGATCCGTCGGGATCGCACCGGCCATCAGACTGCCTTGCGGCGCTACCAGCTGAAACGGGCTGTCAGCTGACCGATGCGGCCGCCGGGGTCGTAGGTGTTGCTCGGGTCGGTATAGGCGGCGGTGGTTCTGAAGATCGTCGCGCCGCTGCCCGGATTCGACACCGGGTTGTAGTTCGGGTTGTCGAAGAGGTTGAGGACGTCGAACCGGATCTCGACGTTCTTCGGCCCGCCGACGTCGACGCGCTTGGCGACGCCGAAGTCGACGCGCTTGAACCACGGCGAGAGCAGCAGCAGGTTGCGCGGCGCGCAGTCGCCCGCCTTGACCTGGATGCAGTTTGCCGAGTTCGCCGGCGCGATGTACTTGCCGGTCGGCGCGCCGAGGCTCGCCGAGTAGCCGTCCGCGGTCGCGTTGCTGGTGCTGAACGCGCGGCGCGTGTTGAGGATCACGTCGTCGGGCAGCATCCAGACCTCCTTGATGCCGGTCGCCGCATTGTCCTTGATGTAGAACTTGTACATCTTCTGCAGCTCGGATCTGCTCATGCCGACGAGCCGCACGTTGCCGAGATCCTGGACCGTCGTCTGGAAGCGGCCGACGCCGGTGACGCTCCAGCCGCCGAGCAACCCGTTGACGAGGTGATTGACGCCGTTCCCGAAGCGCTGCCCGCGCCCGAACGGCAGCGTCCAGTCCGCCTGCCACTTGATCGCATGGCGGATGGTCGGATTGCCGGTGACCGGGGTGTCCGTCCAGGCGCGCCCGAAGCTGAACCCGTCGAACTGCGAGCCGCCCTCGAAGGCGTACTGGTAGTTGAGGTTCGCCGAGAAGCCCTTCGAGAGCCGGCGCCGCAGCTCGATCTGCAGCGCGTTGTACTTGCTGAAGGCGCCGCTGTCGGTGACGTTCACGTTGGCGACGTCGGGATTGAGCACGAAGAAGTTCCGCGGGTAGCCGAGCGCCTGCGCCTGGTTGCGGCGGGTCAGGTTGGCATCGAGATCCACCGCCGCCGCGTTGGGATTGGGGTTCGGCGCGGCCAGCCGGCCGGCGATCGTCGAATTCGTCCACGTGGTGGAGGCGTTGACGTACGCGGCCGGATTCCCGGCGTCGCGGCTGCCATTCAAGTACGCGAGGTAGATCGGCAGCGGATTCGTGCCGCTGCCCGGCCCGAAGTAGGCGAACGATCCCACCCGGCTGCTGACGCCCGACGCGTTGTTGGCCTGGAGGTTCGCCATCGCCAGCTTGAACTCGTTCAGGAAGCCGTTGGCGACCAGGTTCTCGCCGCGGATGCCGGTGCACGCATTCGTGTTGGTCGTGTTGCCGGTGCAGTTGTAGTTGATCTGCGACCATTCGTTGTCGCCGCGGTTCCCGACGTAGCGAATCTCGACCGCCATGTCGCGCGAGATCGACCGCGCGAAGCCGACGGTCCAGTTGCGCACGCGCGCGATCTTGATGTCGGGGGCGAACGCATTCAGGCTGTCCGAGCGGTTCGCGCCGACGGCGATCGGGTACGTCGGATCCGGGTTGAAGTCCTGCGGGACCAGGCGATTGGTCTGGGACAGCAGCACCGGCCAGGACGTGCCGGGCTGGACGAGTCCAGTGTTGGCGTTGCGGTTCAGGCTGATGGTGCCGCCGCGATTCGAGCCGAAGACGCCGATGAGCGTGGTGAGCGCCGCCCGATCGTAGGCCTCGGAGTAGCCGGCCCGGACCGTCGCCTGGTCCGGCTCGCCGAGCAGCGCGCGCATGAACCCCGACTGGACGTTCGGACGCCACGCGACGCTGGCGGATGGCGCGAAGTTGTCCCAGTCGGTCTTGTAGCCCTCGGTGCCCTCCTTCAACTGAATGAACTGCGGCACCGCGCCGCCCGACGCCCCGGGATTGTTGAAGTTGCACTTGCTGTAGAGCCCACCGTCGCCCATGCCCGAGAGGCCGCAGATGCTGTTCATCGTCACCGACGAGAGTACGCTGGTGAACGGCTTGAACGGCGTCTGCACGTCATAGCGCAGGCCGCCCGTCAGCGTCAGGTTCGGTTTCAGCCTCCAGGAATCCTGAACGAAGCTGCCGTAGACCTTGATGCCGCCTTCCTGGGTGACCGGCCCCAGCTCGACGTACTTGCCGGTCGAGTCGAGCACGGCCTGGCTGCTGATCGTCGCGACGCGGCCGGTGAGCGACGCAAACGTCGCGCGCGCCGCGTTGAGCTGATCGGTCGACGCGCCGGGGAAGTTCGCGGTGGTGAACAGCCCGGCCGCGGGATCGAAATCGGTGTTGAAGCCGAGCGTGATGCCGCGGACGATCTGCTGGCTCGACGAGGTCGCATTCGAGATCAGCAGGTTCCCGCCGGTGGTGACCGTATGGCTGCCCCGCTGCCACGTCAACGTCTCGTCGAGGCTGTAGGTCGGCGCGCCGCGCCAGCTCGGGCCGTTCGAGGTGAACCAGTCGGTCGTGCTCCCCGGGGTGGTAATCGCGAAGCCGTTCGAATCCGCGAACGTCGTCGGATCGTTGCGCGATGCGACGCTCGACGGCTGCCCGAAATGCGACCCCGGCCCGAACGCGGTGGCGCCGCCGCGCAGCTCGTTGACGATGTTCCTGGTCAGCGTCGAGCGCAGGGAAATCGACGTCAGCGGACGGATCGACTCGAAATCGCGCTGGTTCGGCGCGCCGGGGAATCGGGGATCGGCGTTGTTCAGGTAGTCCGGCGTGCGCTTCGCGGTGATCTGGGACCACGACCCGCTCAGCCGGTGATTCGTGCTCAGGTTGTAGTCCAGGCGCACCGTCGGCTGGTACTCGAGCAGCTTCGCCGGGCTCTGCCACACGTAGGTGTCGTAGAGCGGATCGTTCGAGGCGCTGCGCGTGCCGGTCGTCTTCGTGGCGGCGTCGATCATGCCGAACAGCTTCATCATCGTCGGATCGGCGGCCGCGGACTGTCCGTTCGCCGCCGCGAGCGTGAGCAGGTTGACTTCGCGGATCTCGCTGCCGAACTGATAGCGGAACCAGCCGTCGAGCACGCGGTTGTTGAACACGGTGCGCGTGCGCGTGAAGGTGTTCGGGAACCGGATCTGTTCGAAGTGCCCGAAGAAGAACGCCTTGTTCCGGCCGTCGTAGAGGCCGGGAATCACGATCGGGCCGCCGGCCCGGCCGCCGAACGTGTGCAGCTTGACCTGGTTCTTCCCCTGGTGGTTGTACTGGTTGAAGATGTAGTTCGAGTTGAAGCGCGGGCTGCGATAGTACTCGTAGACGCTGCCCGAGAAGCGGTTGCCGCCCGAGCGCGTGGTGAATGCCATGGTGACGGCGCCGGCGCCGCCGCCGACGTTGGCGCCCGCCGCCGCGAGCGTGACCGACACGGCTTCCACGGCGTCCTGGCGGGGCGTGACCGACGCGAAGAACCCGTCGGTCGCGCGCAGGAAGTTGTCGTTGTTGCTCACGCCGTCGAGCGTGATGCTCAGGAACGTTTCGGGCAGGCCGAGAATCGTCGAATCGCGGTTCGTGCCGGTGGTGTTGACGCCGGGAAGGAACGCGACGGCGTTCAGCGCGTTGCGCGTCGGCGTCGGCATGCGGGTGAGCTGATCCGCGTTGAGCGTCGCCGCCACCGTCGCGGTCTGCGTGTTGATCAATTCCGAGCTGCTCGCGACGGTCACCACCTCGCTGAGCGCGCCGACCTCGAGCGTCAGCGGAATCGTGACGGGCTGTCCAGGCGCAACCCGCACGCCCTTGGCGGTTGCGGTCTTGAATCCGGCGAGCGACGCCGTGATCGTGTAGGAGCCGGCGCCGAGCGCCGTGAACTGGTAGGCGCCATCCGTATCGGTGACGCTTTCTTGCGTGTTACCGGTCGTATCGTTCTTGACGACGATGGTGACGCCGGGGATGACCCCCCCCGACGCGTCCTTGACCGTGCCGGAAATCGACGCCGTGGATTGCGCCCGCGCGGCCGGCGCGGCGAACGCCGCGATCAGCAACAGGGCACACGTATACCGCAGGCAACGCAACATCCTCTTCCCCTCCCCATGACGCGATCCGATTGCAGACGGGGCACCCTCAGAGCCGGAGCCCTGCGCACGTGGGTAGCCCTGTCCCTGGGATTCGCTGCCGGAGTCTAGGCGCCGGCGGGAGGGACGGTCAACCGGTTTTTGCTCCCTAGAGTCCCGCCGCCTCTGCCTTGGCTTCGAGCGCCTCCAGTTCCTTTTTCAGCGCCTGGTAGCGCTCGATGGCATCGCGGCCGATCTTCTGATCGACGCCGCTGGTCATGCCGCCGAGATACTGGATGTGCGCCTGCAGGCCGGGCTTGGCGTAGCGCACCCCTTCGGGCGTGTTCACCAGCTGCTCGTAGATCGCCCTGGCCGCCTGCGCCTTCGCCGCGTCTCCCGCCATCGCACCGCGGACGCGGGCGAGGAGCTGGCCGGCGCGCGTCGACAGCTCGCGGACGCGGACGTTGTGATCGAACTGCTCCTTCAGATCCGCGACCGTCACACCGCCGGCGGCGACGCGGGGATCGATCAGCAGGGTGAACGGCTGCGTGGCGCTCCACTCGCCCGCTTTCACCCGCGCCTGGTACGCGCCGGGGACCGCCGCGAAGCCGGCTGACGTCTGCGCGTTCCACACGAAGCGATTGTGCCCGCCGTCCTTGGTGACGCGCGGCGCCGGCCCGCCGCGCCCGCGGCCGCCGCCGCCCGTCTCGGGATCCGGCGGCTCCATGCTCGTCGTCATCGGGGCGCCGCCGCCGCGTCCTCCGCGGCCCCGGCCGCCACCCGCCGGGGCTTCGCTGTTGTAGCTGTTCACGACCGTTCCCGCCGCGTCGAGGATGTCGATCGTCACGGGACCGCTGTGCGAAGCGGGCAGGTAGTAGTCGATCGCGGGGCCCAGCACGCTCGGACTCACGCGCGTGCGATAGCCGTCACGCGGCTTGTACAGATGCGCCGCACTCGTCGTCACCTGCGGCGCGATCTGGTGGAGCGGGGTGACGTTGTCGAGCACCCAGAAGCCGCGCCCCTGGGTGGTGACGACGAGATCCTTGCGATGCAGCCTGAGGTCGGTGATCGGCACCTGCGGCAGGTTCAGGTTGAACGGCTGCCAGTGGCCGCCATTGTCGAACGAGATGTACATTCCGAACTCGGTGCCGGCGTACAACAGTCCTTCGCGCTCCGGATCCTCGCGGACGACGCGCGTGGGCGTGTCGGCGGCGATGCCGTTGCTGCCGTCGGTGAGCCGCGTCCAGGTCCTGCCGTAGTCGTCCGTCCTGTAGATATAGGGCGCGTAGTCGCCGAGCAGGTAGCGATACACGCTGTAGTACGCCGAGCCGCGGCGGTGCGGCGACGCCTCGATCCACTGCACGCGGCCGCCGGTCGGGAGATCCTTCGGCGTGATATTGGTCCACGTCTTGCCGTTGTCGCGCGTGACGTGGAACGGACCATCGTTCGACCCGGTCCAGATCACGCCGCGCTCGGTCGGCGCCTCCGTGATCGCGTAGAGCGTGCTGTAGAACTCTTCGCCGGTGACGTCGCGCGTGATCGGCTCGCCGCTGGGACCCTGGCAGCAGTCGGGAAACGCCGTGAGATCGGGGGAGATCTTCTCCCACGTCACGCCCTTGTCCCGGGTGCGGTGCACGTACTGCGAGCCGTAATACAGGACCTCGGGATCGTGCGGCGACGTCGCCATCGGCGAGACGCGCTGGAAGCGCAGGATCAGGTCCCTGCCGGGATTGCCGTAGAGCGACTGCGCGCCGATCCAGTACTGCTTCTCCTGACCGGTGCGCAGATCCATCACGCCGTACTGCCCCTTGCACGAGCCGTAGACGATGTTCGGATCCTTCGGGTGCGGCATGATCGGGCCGGTCTCGCAGCCGGGTCCGTTGGCGTTGTACTCGTCGGGGTTGAAGGGATTCGCGGTGCTCGGGATGATCAGCGTGCTGTTGTCCTGCTGCGCGGCGTAGAGCTTGTAGGGGAACTCGTTGTCCACCCACACGCCGTACAGCTCCGAGGTCGGCTGGTTCAACTGCGTCGACCACGTCCGCCCGCCGTCGAACGACACGTTCGCGCCGCCGTCGTTGGACTGGATCATCGTGTTGCCGTCTTTCGGGTTGATCCAGATGTCGTGGTTGTCGCCGTGCGGCGTCCGCATGCTGGTGAAGGTCTTGCCGCCGTCGACGGACTTGAAGAACCCTTCCGCGCCCGCGTAGACGACGTCCGCGTTCGTCGGATCGGCGCCGAGCGTCGTGTAGTAGAACGGGCGCTGCAGCAGCGACGGCTGCGGGTTGATCAGCGTCCAGGTCTGGCCGCTGTCGTCGGAGCGGTAGAACCCGCCGCCCGGCCTGGCCTCGATCAGCGCGTAGACGCGATCGGGCCTGGCCGCCGTCACCGCGAGGTTCGCCTTGCCGATCAGATCCGACGGCAGTCCGGTCGCGATCTTCGTGAAGCTCTCGCCGCCGTTGGTGCTCTTGTAGAAGCCCCCGTCCCTGGAGCCGCTGATGATCGTCCACGGCTTGCGCTCCAGCCGCGACATCCACGCATACACGACGTTCGGGCTGCCCGGCTGCAGTTCGACGTCCATCGCGCCGACCGTGTCGCTGACGAACAGCGTCTTCTTCCACGTCTTGCCGCCGTCGATGGTCTTGAAGACGCCGCGCTCGGCGTTGGCCTTGAAGATGTCGCCGGTCGCGGCGACCCAGACGATGTTCGGATCGGTGGGATGGATGCGGACGGCGCCGATCTGTCCGGCGTCACGCAGCCCGGCGAACTGCCACGTCTCGCCGCCGTCGGTCGTCTTGTAGACGCCGCGGCCCGTCGACACGTTGCTGCGCACGCCGTCCGAGCCGGTGCCCAGATAGATGATGCGCGGGTCGGACTCGGCAACCGCGATCGAGCCGGTCGATCCGAGCGGGACCTTGCCGTCGGTGATCGGGACCCACGAGGCGCCGCCGTCCGTGGTGCGGAACAGTCCGCCGCTGGCGACGCCCATATAGAAGGTGCGCGGCTGCGACGGCACGCCGGTCACGGTCGTCACGCGCCCGCCGCGCGACGGCCCGACGAGGCGATAGCGCATGCCGTTGAACAGTGCGGGATCGACGGCATCCATCATGACCGACGGCGGCCGCTTCGCCGCTGCAGACGTGACGCCCTGCACGGGGCGGGTGGGTGAACGCACCGGCTGCGCGGGTGGTTGCGACGCCGTCTGGGCATTGAGCAGTGCGAAACCGGCGGCGGTGACGAGGCTGAGAGCGAAAAAGTGGCGTCGCATCGGCACACTC